>CAZNMP010000084.1:0-9422 GCA_964573875.1 uncultured Planctomycetaceae bacterium
GACAGTCTAGAAAGCACGGTTCGCACTCTTTCGAGTGGCGATACTCCCGAAAGGACGGGAGCGAGTTCGACGCCGCCGTAACGATGGCCGACATGCAAATCGACGAGGAGCATTTTCTTTTATCCACGGTGCGCGACATCACCGAGCAAAAACAGATCGAGCAGCGGCGGGCGAATTCGCTCCGCCGCTTGACGAGCGTCAGCCAGTTGCAAGCCTACTTGCTTTTGCCGAATTCACTCGAGGACAAGTTCAAAAAAATCGCCGAGACGGCCATTGAACTTCTCGATCTTGATTTTTGCCGTATCTGGTTGATCCGGCCGGGAGATCTTTGCGAGGAAGGAAGTGCACATGGAAAAACGGAAGGCAGTCCATGCGGCAAGCAATGTCCCGGCATGAAGCAATGCCTTCACTTGATCACGAGTTCCGGGCGTTACACTCGCACCGACGGCGGGCGCCACCGCGTTCCGTTGGGCAGTTGCAAAATCGGCCGCATCGCCGCCGGCGAAAGCGACAAATACGTTTCCAACGACGTAACGAATGACCCGCAGGTACGCGACCATGAATGGGCGAAACGCCTGGGTTTGACCTCGTTTGCGGGCTACAAACTTCGCGATATCAACGGCAATGCCGTCGGGGTACTCGCTGCTTTTTCCAAACATGCCATGCTGGAGGAAGACGAGGCGTTGCTGGGCAATGTCGCTGAATTGTCTTCTCGCGTGATCTTGGAACATCAAGCGGCCGAGTCCTTGCAAAGAGAAAATGCAAAACTCTCGGCCATGATTTCGGGAATGGAGGAAGGCGTCGTTTTTGCCGATGCTGAGAATCGAATTATCGAAGTCAATGATTATTTCTGCCATTTCATTGGAAGCGAGCGAAACGACCTCCTCGGCAAGAGGATCGAAGACTTGCACCGAGGGCCGATTTTAGAACACGTTTTCTCTTTAATCGATCAATTTCGGAATCGGATCGGCTCCGCTCCGTACATCCTTCAGCGGCCCTTGGGCAAGGCGGAAGTTATCTTGCGGATGCAGCCGATCTATCGTAATGCGAAATACAACGGCGTCCTGCTGAACGTCGTCGATGTCAGCGAATTGGTCGAGTCGCGGCGTCAGGCCGAAGTGGCCAATCAGGCCAAGAGCCGGTTTTTGGCCAATATGAGTCATGAAATCCGAACGCCCATGACCGCCATACTGGGATATGCCGATCTGCTGATGGATGAAAATGCCGACAATGCGAACAGAGTGTATTATGCTTCGGTGATTCGCCGCAGCGGCGAGCATCTGCTCGCATTGATCAACGACATCCTGGACCTCTCGAAAATCGAGGCGGGTAAAATGTCGCTGAACATCGGGCGTTGCAGTCTCGTGTCGATGCTGGCCGATGTGGCAAGCGTCATGCGACCGCGCGCCGAGCAGCGGGGCATCGCTTTTGGAATCAAATATGTCGGACCGATTCCCGAAACGATTCTGACCGACGGAATTCGGTTGCGCCAGGCAATCATCAACTTAGCGGGAAATGCGGTAAAATTCACCGAGCACGGAAGCGTGAGGATCATTACATCATTCATCAACGACTTCTGCGGCGATCAACCGGCGGTGAAAATCGATGTAACCGATACCGGAATCGGAATACCGGAGGACGTTTTGCCGCGGCTTTTCCAATCGTTCGAACAGGGCGACGCCTCGATCACGCAAAAGTTCGGGGGCACGGGGCTCGGCCTGGCTATTTCACGCAACATCGTGCATCTGCTGGGCGGTCAAATGACCGTGGCCAGCCTGCGGGGACAAGGAAGCACGTTTACCTTGACCGTTCCCACCGGCAACGTTCAGGACATTCGCATGTTGCGGGTTCCGTCCGAAGCGGTGCGAGAGCATATCGTTCAGACGCGCGAAACTCAGAGCAAGGAGCTATTAGGCGTCCGCATTCTGTTGGCGGAAGACGGCTACGACAATCGGGAATTGCTCAAGACTATCTTGCATTGGGCCGGCGCCGAGGTCACGATGGTCGAGAACGGGCGTTTGGCGGTCGAAAAGACGGCCGCGGCCGACTTCGATCTCATCCTGATGGATATGAACATGCCGGAAATGGACGGCTATGAAGCAACGCGATTGCTGCGATCACGGGGTTACGATAAGCCGATCATGGCCTTGACCGCCAACGCGATGGCGGGCGACATCTCCGAGTGCATGGCCGCTGGATGCAACGCCTATATGGCCAAGCCGATCGACCGAACATTGTTGATACGAACCATTGCCGCGCACCTGGGCAAGCCGAGCGAGACGGCGGCTCCCCCAGAGACGCCGCAACAAACCGTCGGCGCCATCGTATCGCAATATGCCGAGGATCCCGACATTGCTGAAATTCTGCAAGGATTCGTGGAACGCTTGGCCGGACAACTCAAGGAGATGCGGCAAGCATTGGCCTCGAAGAACTACGATGAATTGCGCCGTGCCGCCCATAAGCTCAAAGGCGCCGGCGGATCTTACGGATATCCCTCCTTGACCGAAGCGTGCCGCGGATTGGAGAACGCGGCCCAAAAGAGCGACGAGGCCGCCTCCCAAGCGGCCATCGATTCCGTCGCCGCGATTATTCGAGCTATTGAGTATGGTTATTCCACTAGTACGGCTTCTGAAAAGACGACACCATGAAGATTTTGATTATTGACGATAGCACCGATGCCTTGAGAGTCGCCAAAACGCGATTGGCTCGCGAGGGGCTCGACATCCTGTGTGCCGAAGGCGGCATACCCGGCTTGGAAATTGCACGACGCGAGAATCCCGATCTGATCCTTCTCGATTTGGACATGCCCGACATGACGGGCTTTGACGTATGCCGCGAGTTGAAAGCGGATCAAGATATGTGCATGATTCCGGTGCTCTTCCTCTCCGGTTCCACCACGGCGGAAGACAAGGTCAAGGGATTGGATTTAGGCGCGGTCGATTACGTCACGAAACCGTTTGACGCCTTTGAATTATGCGCCCGAGTTCGAGCTGCCTTGCGAACCAAACGTTTGCAGGATCTATTGATCGAACACGCGCACATCGATCCCTTGACCGGATTGCCGAACCGCCGGGCCTTGATGGAACGTTTGCAACGCGAATGGGCTCAAATCAAACGCCATGAAGGGCATCTGTCGTTCATCATGGCCGATGTCGATCATTTCAAGCAGGTAAACGACCGGTTTGGCCATCATATCGGCGACGTTATTTTGCATGAAGTGGCGGCCGCCATTGCTCGGCAATGCCGGGAAAACGATCTGCCGGCCCGCTACGGCGGCGAGGAGTTCGCCGTGATCGTGCCTCACGAAGTGGCCGCGGATGCCGCGCGCTTGGCCGAGCGATGCCGTGACGCGGTCGAGGCGGTGCGCGTCAACATGCCGAGAAATCAAGTTACCGCGACGATCAGTTTGGGCGTGGCCGATTCCCAGACCGCCGACTCGCCGGAAGCACTACTAAAACATGCCGACGAGGCGATGTATCTTGCGAAACAGGCGGGACGCAACACCGTCCGGTGCTACGAAGGGCACGATCCTTCGTCACCCGGCGTTTGCATTACCGATGTCGGGATCGAGGCTAATACACCCGAAATATCCGGCTATGCCGGGTGAATACCCGTTAGGCGTTTTCCGCCGGAGTATTCCAAGCGGCTTTGTCGCCGCCGTTGAGATACTGATGAATATCGGCCGCGGCTGTTTTCCCCGCTCCCATCGCCAGAATGACCGTTGCGCTGCCCGTGACGATATCGCCGCCGGCCCAAACGCCGGGGCGCGTCGTGCGGCCGCGCGAGTCGGCCACGATGTATCCTCGCCGGTTCAGGTCCATGTTTTTCGTTTGCCGCGTGAGCAGCGGATTGGCGCCCGAACCGATGGCGATGATCGCCATATCAATGTCGAGCAGAAATTCCGCGCCTTCCTTCGGAACGGGACGACGGCGCCCGGAGTCGTCGGGCTCGCCTAGTTCCATGATTTGGCAACGCACCTGACGAACCATGCCGTGGTCGTCGCCCAAATACTCGATCGGCGCGCAAAGCATCTTGAAGATGATGCCCTCTTGCTCGGCGTGATGAACTTCCTCGGCGCGGGCGGGCATCTCCTCAAGAGAACGGCGATAGAGGATATAAACGTGGCTTGCTCCAAGCCGTCGCGCGGTACGCGCGGCATCCATGGCCACGTTGCCGCCGCCTACGACGCACACCGACCGACCGCGAACCACCGGCGTATCGTATCGCGGAAACGCATAAGCCCGCATCAGATTGACGCGGGTCAGATATTCGTTGGCCAGATACACGCCGCCCAAGTTCTCACCCGGGATGTTCATCACATAGGGCAAGCCGGCGCCGACGCCCACAAAGACGGCGCTGAATCCTTCTTTGTCGAACAATTCGTCGATCGAAATCGACTTGCCGATCACCTGATTCAATTCCACATGAACGCCGAGCCGACGCAGGTAATCAACTTCGGCCTCGACGATCGACTTGGGCAACCGGAACTCGGGAATACCGTAAATCAGCACGCCGCCGGGACGATGGAACGCCTCGAAGATGGTAACATCGTACCCAAGCAAGATCAGATCGCCAGCCACGGTGAGCCCCGCCGGGCCTGCGCCGACGACGGCCACTTTTTTACCGTTGGGAGCGGCTTTTTGCGGCAAATCGATCTTGCCGTGCTCGCGTTCGTAGTCGGCGGCGAAACGTTCGAGCCGGCCGACGGCCACGGCCTCGCCCTTTTTGCCGAGAATGCACTGGATTTCGCACTGCGACTCCTGGGGACAAACTCTTCCGCAGACGGCCGGGAGGCAGTTCGTGCTCTTGATCTTTTGGGCGGCCTCGACGAATTTGCCCTCCGCGATCAGCCCCACGAAGCCCGGAATATCGACGGCCACGGGACAGCCCTCGACGCACTTGGGCTTTTTGCAACCCAAGCAGCGCGATGCCTCGGCTTGCGCTTCGGTGCCTGTGTAGCCAAGCGGCACTTCGTCAAAATTGTGAATACGATCTTCCGGCGCCTGTTCGGGCATGGGCACCCGCATGGCTTTTCGTGTGTCGCGTTCAGACATCCTGGGTAACTTTCTTCAAGGAGCAATCTTCGTGCTTGACGTAAACCTTTTGACGCGAGAGGAGCAGCCCCCAATCGACCAAATGTCCGTCGAATTCGGGGCCATCGACACAGGTGAATCGGGTTTCGCCGCCGATCTCGACGCGGCATCCGCCGCACATGCCGGTGCCGTCCACCATGATCGAGTTCAGGCTGACGATCGTTTTTACCCCGAAAGGCTGCGTCGTCTGGCAGCAGAACTTCATCATGATCGCCGGTCCGATGGCATAAACGCAACCGATGCGTTTTTGCGAATCTTCTTGCAGCAATTCTTCGAGCGGCTGCGTGACAAGCCCTTTACGCCCCACGCTGCCGTCGTCTGTTGTAATAATATGCTGGTCGCTGACCGAAGCCAACATGTCGGTCCAGAACAACAGCTCTTTCGATCGGGCACCCTGGATCGTGATGACCCGAACCCCGGCCTCACGAAAAGCCCTGGCAATGGGATAGATGGGAGCCGTGCCGACGCCGCCGGCCACCATGACCACGGTGTCCAGCTTTTCGATCTCCGAGGCTTTGCCCAAGGGGCCGATGATGGCGAAAAGCGACTCGCCCGCTTCCAGCCGGGAAATTTTGAGCGAACTGGCGCCGACGACCATGATGACCAGCGTGACCGTGCCCTTCGCGCGGTCGAAATCGGCGATGGTCAACGGGATGCGCTCGCCGCTTTCATCGGCCATGACGACGACGAATTGCCCCGGCAGGGCCTTTTCGGCGATGCGAGGAGCCTCGATGACCAACTCGATGATTTTGGGTGCTAAATCTCTTTTCGATAGGATAGTACTGCTCATGCCGCCCTTTCTACAACGAAAACCAACCCAATAATTAAGCCTAGTGCCTGTATGCCCCAAGGGCAACCCCTTTTGCAGAGGCGTTTGCAGGAGTGCTTGGGTCGGAGCTATGCATCTATTGGCCGTCTGGCGAATTCCGTCAAGGAAATGCCTAAAATTACGGTCGGGGAAGTCTTCTCGGCCGGTATTTCGACCAACAACAATAAACCACGGTCGCCATTTTTGGCATGTTGTCATCGAAACGAAAAAAGGGGGTGGGGGTATGCGGTAGCCGCATTGAACCGCCCACCCCCCGATTTCCGGTCGCCTGAGCGATAGGGATCAGACAACGCCCTGTTGGACCATCGCGTCGGCCACTTTGACGAAGCCGGCGATGTTCGCGCCGCGGACGTAATTGACGAAATCATTGTTCTTGCCGTACTTCACGCAATTTTCGTGAATCGACTTCATGATTTCGCGGAGGCGGCTATCGACCTCTTCGCGCGGCCAACGCATGACGCCGGCGTTTTGGGTCATTTCGAGGCCCGAGACGGCGACGCCGCCCGCATTGGCGGCCTTGCCCGGTCCGTACAGAATCTTCGCTTCGAGGAAGACATCGACGCCGTCGGGCGTGGTGGGCATGTTTTCGCCTTCCGAAACGCAACAGCAGCCGTTGGCAACCAATTTCTTGGCGTCGTCGATGTTGATTTCGTTTTGCGTGGCGCTGGGGAATGCCAAGTCGCACTTGACGCCCCAGGGAGTCTGGTGCGGCAGGAACTTGACGTTCTTGAAGTGCTCGGCGTACTCGCGGATGCGGCCGCGACGGTTATTCTTGAGGTCCATGACCCAAGCGAGCTTCTCGGCATTGATGCCGTCTTCGTCGACGATCGTGCCGGCGGAGTCGGAAAGGGTAACAACTTTGGCGCCGTTCTGGTTCAGCTTCTCGACCGTGTATTGGGCGACGTTGCCGGAACCGGAAACGACGGCCACTTTGCCTTGAAGGCCGTCGCCGCGCGAAGCGAGCATTTCTTGGGCGAAATAGACGGCGCCGTAGCCGGTAGCCTCGGGCCGAATCAACGATCCGCCGTAGGACATGCCTTTACCGGTCAAAACGCCGCAGAAACGATTGGCCAACTTTTTGTACTGGCCGAAGAGGAAGCCGATTTCACGGCCGCCCACGCCGATGTCGCCGGCCGGGACGTCGGTGTCAGGACCGATGTGGCGGAACAATTCACTCATGAACGAGTGGCAGAAACGCATCACTTCGTTGTCGCTCTTGCCCTTGGGATCGAAGTCCGACCCGCCCTTGCCGCCGCCCATCGAAAGGGTCGTGAGGCTGTTCTTGAAGACCTGCTCGAAGGCCAAGAACTTCAAAACGCCCATGTATACCGTCGGATGGAAACGCAAGCAGCCCTTGTAGGGGCCGATCGCGCTGTTCATCTCGATGCGGAAACCGCGGTTCACCTGGACTTCGCCCCGGTCGTCCACCCACGGAACGCGGAACAGGATAACCCGCTCGGGCTCGACAATGCGTTCCAAAATCTTCGCCTTGCGATACTCAGGCGTGGCTTCGACCACGGGCATCACCGACTCGACGACCTCGCGAACCGCTTGGTGGAATTCCGGCTCGTTGGGGTTCTTGGCCACAATCTGATTCATGAACTCGTTGACGCGAGCGGAAATGCTCGACGAGCTCTGGAAATCGCCGCCGTTTGCAGCTTGAGACATGCTCACACGCTCCTTTTAGGGGTTAGAAAACAAGTCGCCGGGCCAGTCAACTTTTGCTGCATTCTTCCCACAGAGGCCTTGGCACGGTCCTGAGGTTTGCCGCCTAAATCTGTATAGCCCAGGGCAACCGTTGTGCGGGAGCAGTCGCTTTGATTGCTCCCTACTTTCACAGTTACTGGAAAGTTTAATTATAGCCGGATCTACATATTTACAAGACAGAATTATGCTTATAGGTAACATTAGCAATGCTAATTGTGCCGCAGGTGCACCTTGACCGCTTCCGGGGGCGGCAGTAGGGTGATAATCGCGTTTGCCCGTTTGGTAAGCCCGTCTTCATCGAAGAGGAGTGATGCGCATGGTGGACCCTCAACTAAGTACGGGATTGCCGGGCTTGGATCGTGTTTTTAAGGGGCTCATACCGGGCGACAATTTGGTTTGGCAGATCGAGTCGCTCGAAGATTTTGCACCGTTCGTGGCCCCTTATTGCAAAGCAGCGCTCGACCGCGGCAGAAAACTCATCTACTTTCGTTTTGCCGATCACGAACCGCTGGTGCCCGAAGGATCCGGCGCTACGATCCATCATCTTTCTACGACCGAGGGATTCGAGCTATTCATCACCCAGATCCATCAGGTCATTCAAGCTGCGGGCCAAGGGGCCTGTTTTGTTTTCGATTGCCTTTCCACCTTGGCCGAAGCATGGTGTAGCGACCGCATGTTGGGCAACTTCTTCATGCTCACGTGCCCTTATGTCTACGACCGCCAATCGTTGGCCTATTTTCCGCTGCTGAGGAATTTTCATAGTTTTGACGCCTCGACGCCCATCGCGGAAACGACGCAAATTCTGATCGACGTTTATCGGCACAAAGAGCATCTTTATCTGCATCCCACCAAAGTGCAGCAGCGCTACTCTTCGACGATGTACATGCTGCATCAATGGGTCGGGGATCAGTTCTTGCCCGTTACGGAAAGCTCCACCATCGCCGAAATTTTAACGGCGCGTCCTTGGGCCGGCTTGGAATCGGTCCGGCTCCGGCTGGGCAAATGGAATCGTACTTTCTTATATGCGGAAGATACCTGGGAGGGCATCTGTCGCGGCCAGCGACCGGTGGATGCCGCCGATCGGCTGAAGCCGGAACTGCTGCGCATGGCCATCTCGCGCGATGATCGCGTCGCGGAATTGGCAACGCGTTATTTCACGCTGCCCGACCTGCTGGGAATTCGCAAACGCATGATCGGCACCGGACTGGTCGGCGGCAAGTCGGTGGGCATGCTTTTGGCCCGAGCCATCTTGCGCCGCGCCGATCCGCGATGGAATGATTTGCTGGAAGCCCACGATTCGTTTTTCATCGGGTCCGACATTTTTTACACGTTTTTGGTCGAAAACGGCTGCTGGTGGTTGCGCCAAAAACAGCGGGATCCGGGCAGTTTCCTGGACAATGTGGAAGAGGCCCGCCGCCGGATCTTGGTCGGCAACTTTCCCGAGCATCTGATCAAGGAATTTTCGGAGATGCTCGATTATTTCGGACAATCGCCGATTATCGTTCGATCGAGCAGTTTGTTGGAAGATAATTACGGGAACGCTTTTGCCGGCAAATACGAAAGCGTGTTCTGCGCCAATCAAGGGCCGCACCACAAACGATTGCAAGACTTTTTGTCGGCCGTCAAGACGATTTACGCTAGTTCGATGAGCGAGAAAGCGCTGCGCTATCGCGCGCAGCGCGGCTTGTTGGACAAGGATGAGCAGATGTCGCTCTTGGTGCAGCGCGTGTCCGGCATCCGTTATGGCGAACTTTTCTATCCGCAAGTGGCCGGCGTCGGATTGTCTCGTAATC
>CAZNMP010000085.1:0-9330 GCA_964573875.1 uncultured Planctomycetaceae bacterium
CGTGGCCCATCCATTGCTCCTGACCTAAACCTGTCCTGGTGTTGCCCGCAACTTCGATTTCCCCATCGTCCTTCACGCGGCTTCGTTCCCATTCCACGGCGCGATTGATGGCACTGTCCAGTTTTTTGTCGGGAAAATGAATTGCCCAAATTTGGAGTTTCAATGCCGCCACGGCTTGATAACTTGAATCGGCTCCGCCCTTTTCTAAAAAAACGCCATCACACGAACGATAGCGTGCCATGGCGGATTCGACGAATCCTTGGCCAATCCGCTTCAACTCCGCATCATTAAGCAAAATGCCCGACAACCCGTAGGCCAATGCATCGAACAGTAATCGGTTGGGTGTTTCGGCATCCTCGCGTTTCAATCGCTCTTGATAACGCGGCTGTGCCAGCCATTGCGCCGCTTGGCCGATTTTTGGCATCAACTGTTCGATGCGCGTCTGATACTTTGGACCAAGCTCGCTTTCACGCAAAATCAGCAGGGCCTGGCTCAAATCGGCCAGCCAAAACGCCACGGCCGAAGGGCCGCCGTGCGGTGTGCCTTTGCGGCTGAAACCGCCGTTCTCGGTCTGATAGCGAAACGCCGCATCGATGGCAAGCCATCCCTCGTCGATGCACCTTGTATCCTTGCGCACGATGGCGCGAATCATGTAGTGCATTGCTCCTCGCTGGAATTCAGGGCTCTTAAACCCATCGCGGTTATAGCCGACCATGCCATGTTCGTCCGGCCTTGCACCGCCGGTGAAACGCAGCAGATCGCTTGGCATCTTTTCCAGCAATGCCAACTCTTGTGCTGTTGACATTTGCGTCGAAACGACAAAAACAATGGACGCCAAAACGCTAAGAACGATTTGTTGCGCAAAGGAAATGCAGAATTGCGCAATCTTTATCCTGCATAGTGCCATGAACTATCCCTTCGCTTATCAGGCTTCACGCTCGGTCTCTTGGGTCTGGCATTTTGTATCCCGACACTCCATTATATGCCGAACTGCAGCTGCCGCCAAAAACAACCATTGCAGAGCCACGGCCGCGCCGACTTCGCGTTGACCGCCCGCACCCGATCCATAGGCATGCATTCCGCTCCCCAAGAGGAAGTTTACGCCATACCAGGTGAAAAGCACCGCGGTAGCGCCCAATACGGCCGCCAGTATCATGCCAAAATCGCCAGCCCAGCCAATATAACGGGCATGAAGGATCACAATGTAAACCAGAAGTGAAATGAGCGCCCAGACTTCCTTGGGATCCCATCCCCAGAAACGTCCCCAAGCCTGATCGGCCCAAAACGCGCCAAGAATGGTGCCCGTGGCCAACAACAACACCGTGATTTGAATGGCGTTGTAGGTAAAGCCTGCCAGCGTAGAACAGATCTCGGGCGGCCTGCGTTGGGGTTTTGTCTCGAAATCTTCTGTCCGATATCTGCCGAAAAGATAATACCCCAAGGCGATGTGACCCAATATCAACGCAATTGCGGCCGAGGCATAACTGGCCATGATCGTTACCACATGCACGGCCAGCCAAAAATTATCGCGCAGAATCGGCGCCACCGAACCGATGTTGCGGTGCATCACCGTCGCCGGTGCATAATAGGCCAACACCATCGCAGTGAAACCGACAATCGCGCCGGCCAGCGCAAACAATCGCCGTTGGATGACTTCCGCCATCCCGTTCGATGATCGCAGAAACAGGGGCTTCAATGCATACCAAATCCCTAAAAGCGACGAATAGATGGCGACAAACACAACCGTTTCGAACATTCCTGTGAGCGGGGCCAAACCGGTAATCACGCCGCGCAGCGTCATGCCGGCCGCCGTAAACAACTGCGCGATGATCAACACGGCTACGCCCAGCCAGAACAACGGCCTTTGCCATCGTCCCACGGCCAAGAGCAAGCAAACCGTTGCCACGAGGCTGATGGTCCACGACCAGAAAAAAGGATCCAACCGGTTGTAAAACACCTCTGTTTCGGTTACATGCGGTAGGGGATAGGCCGTCAAATCGATCAATTCCTGGTCGCGATGCAACAGCGGAAGTTTTTGCCGCAACGGCTCGATATCTTCACCCAACTGTCGCGTTGCCTCGGCAAATTGTTTCATGGCCGACGCGAATTTTGCAGGCCGATCCGCCAATCCCCGATTGAGATATGCTCCTGTAACTTCGGCCCAAGCCTTGCGCACTGCCTTGATTTTCGCTTTTGGGTAAGCATGTAACAAATCATCGGAACCAAAAAGCAACGCTTGATAACTCAACCAAGGCGAAGCATCGTCGTCCGGCGTGCGGTTCGCCTCCAAGGCGCCGCCGTTCAATGCAGGCGCCAATCGCAGCGTTTCACCGTTGTCATAAAGCGACAACTGCAACTCTTCGGTCTGTCGTGCAAGATTGGCTGCCAATGCTGCCAATGGCCGGTCCTCGCTATCGATCAATCGCGCCGATAGCTGTTCGCCTGCCGTTCGGAACGCATGTGCCGCTGCTTCCATTTTATCGCGTGAAAAATCGCCGCCGTGCGTCCCCGACATCAGCTTCTGCAATGCTTCGCCCGCCTGAACCATCGCTTGTCGGATCACATCGTCACGGCTGATGCGATTGGCCGCCTGAAGATTGCCGGCTAGTTTGCGCCATGCCATGGCCGCCGAACGCATCCGGGCATAAAAGCGTCGTGGCGTATCTTGGGGATTATTCGGATTGTAGGTCAGCAATCGAAATGCGCCGTAGGCATCGACCAAGTTTTTCAACTTCTTATCAACGCCTGACAGCCGAAACGCCTTCCCTTCCGCTTCACTGCGTTTTTGGATGTCCGCCCAGCGTTGCCCCACTTTAACGCTATTCTCGACTTCGACTGGCGATGCATGGCACAACCGCCGGCCATCGGCATCGTACAACGGCAATTCCAATATCTCGGTTCGCAATTCAGCATCTTGGGCGATGAGAAATGCAACGTTTTCCCACTTCTCGGGCTCTGCAAGCCAAGCGAAAAGCAATTCCGAAGCGTTGTATTGATGCGGTTGTCGTCCAGGCAACTGCAACATCGGGTTGATTTGCCCGCAAATTGCTTCAACCGTCTCCCGGGCATAGGTATCTAGCGGAGCGATGCGTCCTTCGACGAGCACCGGCATGTGTTCCCATGCATTCCAATCCAAATCTCCGACATCCTCACCCCGGCATGTGCCGGTGAGTGACAAAGCAAGGATCAAAATGGAAATCTTGGATTGGAACATCGATGACAATATCGCGGTAAGAGGTGATCTGCTTAACGCTTGCCCTTTCCAAAAAAGTACACCAAAACAATTCCCAGGATGATCATCACGCTGCCTGCGTATTTCACGTAGCGGCCGGGATCGTAATTCACGCTCAATTGCGAGAGATAAATGATGTCGCGCGTGTGGTCATTCTTGACCAACTGGTCAAACTCCGGTTCGCCGGGTGTCCAAGGGCCTCGAAAGCTCGACTGAAACAGCCGGTAGGTTCGGCCGCTAGAAGGATCTGTGAAATCCACCGGCGCATTCAAATTGACCGTCACATCCTCCTCAAGCTTCTGCGGCGGATTGCCAAGATCCAAAATATCGACTCTGCTGGAGTAGTGCGACGCCATGCCTCCGCCCGGATCCAGCTTTCGCTGGAATTGATGCAAAAAAACTTGAAATCCCAAATTCACTTCATCCTGCCGCAATGTGACGCATACGCGGCGGCCGCCGCATTCGACGCATTGTTCGCGTTGGTCTTCGCCGGAATCTTCCGTCGCGGCAAGCAAATCAAATTCCTTGGATACTCCATCAACGGAAAGCCGCACGCGAGGCGACGGCCTTGGATCTTTCGAGTAATCCAGCACTTCCAAAACAATGCCGTTTTCCTTGTATACCGTTCCTTGGCTGCGATATGCCAGATGCCACGGAAACCAAGAAAGCTCGCCATATTGATTCCAGCTAAACGGCCCCGGAACAAACGGCACGCAAACCGTCTCGCCGCCGTTCACCTGAAACTGGAAATGATAAGAATCTTGATACGCGATATGGGCCGCCCGGCCCTCGTAGATCGGCAACTGCGCCTCGATGCCCAACTGTCGTGTGGCCAAACAGCCGAGGAGCAAAACGAGAATACCCAAGTGCGTGACGAGAAAGCCCGTTTGCCGCCGTCGCCAAGGAAATCGCACTGCCACGGCGCATGCGACATTGAAAGCCAAGAGGGCATTCAACGTTGCAAACCAATCCGTATCATAGATGCCGAAATGGGCGGCCGCCGCGCCGTATCGGCTTTCAGCCAATGTGGCCCATGCCAAGAGAATTGCATAAATCGCAATGATCGCGACGGCCAACTGCATCGATCCCGCCGCAGCCGGCAACGCCAATATCCCTTGCAGCCGAGTTCGCGATTCAGCGGATCGCCGACAAAAGAATTGCATAAGGACTTAAGCCGGCTCACATGCCGCACCGCGAGGCGACAGCAAGGTGTCAACCTCGCGCCGGATGTGTTCCTCGATCGTGCTTTTCATCAACATCGCAGCCAGCGGCAGTTGGGCAGCCAGTTTGATTTCTTTCGGCTCAACGGCCACCGTGCCTGATACTGCCATTCCTAAAGCTTTGAACCCGAATGAAAAAACGTGCTCCCGCCATTCTTCCTTGTAATCGCTCACGCGATCCTGATGCTCCGCCTTGGCTGACGCGAATTTCGCCTTCAAGCGGCGCAACGCCTCATCCTGCCCCAAAACGTGCGGAATATCAATGTAAAGTTTCGGCATGGCGGTTTTCGCGGCTGACAGCTAGTTGAATGCGGATAACTGGTCCATCGTAAGCAATAACTCAAATACGTCCGATCGGCAGCGGTTTTGCACCGGCTGCCGACCGTGATCCGCCAATTTCTACTTGATCTTCGCTTTCAGTTGATTCAACAATTGAATGCCTCGACCGATTTCTTCTTTCTGACGTTCAGGTTCTTGCGGAATTTCTCGCTCGATCGTCAACGGCCCCTTATAGCCGATATCATCCAGGGCAAGCAGGAAGTGCTCGATGTTGACATCGCCTTCGCCTAAGGGCATTTCGGTGCCCCATTCACGGCCCGGCTTGTCGGCCCATTTGGCGTCCTTGCAGTGAACGCTGCGGACATAGCGGCCGACTTGGCGCAACGCCTCGATCGGCTCACCCGATCCATAAAGGATCATATTGGCCGGGTCGAAATTGATAAACAGATTTCCGCGATTGATCTTCGTGATGAATGCCAAAAGTGTGTCGGCTTCTTCCTGACCTGTTTCCAGATGCAGGTTTTGGCCGTTCGCCTTGCAATAATCGCATAATTGCTGGGTGACGGTCACGACTTCGCCGTACAAGGGGTCGGTCGGTTTGTTGGGCACGAAACCGAGATGCAATCCGACTGCCGGCGCGCCTAGCAATTTGGCAAAGTCGGAAATTTCCTTCATCTCCTGCAACCGCTCGTCGCGCGTCGCTTTCGGAACCAAGCCAACCGTGCGAACCACGGCGGGAATGTTGGCGTAGCTCTCGCCTTCAAAACCGCCGAAAACCACCGTGATCGTGATTCCCAGTTCTTTCAGCTTGGCCAGGAACTTCTCGGCATGTTCCGGGGTTCGCGTCGATTTATGCGGGGCATGAACCTGGATGGTCGGGACGCCGAGTTCGTGAGCTACCTCTAACTTCACGCCCAAGCCGGCGTCGATGCTGGCAAACACCCCCAGAGGCCACTTTTCCATCGCTGATTCTCCTTTATCCTCAACTATGAAAAGATTATGGAATAGATGTCATGCTCGCGATTGTCGTGGCATGCCGTGTCTTGCTTATGTTATATACCTACTTTATCGAATGTAAAGCGGTTCCCAATACTCAATTTCTATTTATAACGCGAAATATCCGGCTTCACGTCTTCCGGCGTTTCGTCGCTATGGATGTCGAACCACGATTCCTTGAACTCCATTCGCCTGCTTTCGCGGGCGGCTTTGTTCGTCACCAACGCAATGATTGCATCGGCCATCGCCACCTTCGGATGGCAACGCGGTTGATTCTCCGGCGCGCGATTCCGAATACACCAGGCCCAATGCTCCAACTCTTCGGTATAGCCGCGTTCGGCAGGCAAAGCCCCCAAGGTGCCGATGGCGGCCGATTCGGGATCACCTTCGTCTTTGATCTGTAAAACAGCCTGATCCTTGGCCTTGCCCGGCACTACGACTGTCTTGCTGTTTGTTTCGTGGGTTTTATACAGCATCGCGTCCTTCTCGGTTTCCAAGACAAGCGTGCCCTGGGTGCCGAAGACGGTTTCGCCGTATCCGCCGAAACCGTTGCCGTTGATCGATGCATACTGGACGCCGATTTTCTTCCGCGCCTTGTTCGGATCCTTGGGATCGTAATCCGGCGATGGAAACTCGATGACGCAATAAACATGATCTTCCACATCCCGGTCGGGCGGGAACAGCGGACGGTTGCCCGCCGCCGCAACGTTTAACGGATGCGGTTTCTCGGCCTTCGGATTGTGGGCCTTGTGCATTGCGTGGATGAAAATGCCCGCCGCGTCAAGTTGATGGCTGCCCAATTCGGCCATAAGCCCCGCGCCGGTACGGTCCCATAAACGCCAGCGCAGCAATTCCTCGAACGCAGGCCGGCGATAAACCACCTTGCCCGAGTCGTCCTTTACGTCCAAATCGACATAGCCGAACTTTTTCGCATCCACGACGGCGTCTTCAAGCTGGGCACGGGCCTGAGCCACTTTCTTTTCCCAATCGGCAACCGACTTGGTGTTGCCGGCCTTGGCTTGCTCCAAGGCGGCCATGTATTTCTTCAGCTTCTCATCCAAAACGTTCGCCTGTGGATCGTCAGGCTTTACGGTTTTAGGCATCGGCATTTGCCAGCTATCGTTGCCCGGCAAATTTCCGCGATGCCATTGGGCGCGAATGCTGTGCAAGTCGCCCATTACGCCGCGACGAATCAAATCGACTGCTGCATCGTACAGGATGTTGTAATGGCGCTGGTGCCCCGTGGCCAAAAGCAGGTTCGTCTGCTCGGAAACGCGGGCCATTTCCTTGCATTCGTGAACCGTGTGGCCCATCAGTTTCTCGGTCAACACATGCAGACCGGCTTTCATGGCAGCGATGGCCACGGGTGCATGCAAATGCAACGGCAATGCAATCACGATGGCCTCGATGCCGTCCGCCTTGGCGTTGGCGATCAAATCCTGGTAGGGACCGTAAACCTTGACGTTCTTCTTTGCCTCGTCTTCGGTTTTCCAGCCGTAAACGGACATCAGGCCGGGTCGCGCCGCATGGGCTGCATCGCTCGACAAATCGCCGTTGAAGGCTCGCCATACGTTGTACGGCCGGATATCGGCAATCGCTTTCACCGCGATATATTTCGGATTGATTGCGCCCAACAGCACGCTGCCCTCGTCGCCGGTGCCGATCACGCCGACGCGGACAGGCTCGGCTACCGAGTCGCCGTAGCCGAAATACATCGATCCCAGACCGTTGCCGGATGCAACTTCGGCCTTGATCGATTTCTTGAGCAAGTCGCGACGCGTGGCTTTGCTGCCGATCGCGGCATGGAAATTTTCCTTGCCGACCGCTTTTTCTTCGGGGCTCAAAAACATCGGATTGATTCTCTCGGTAGGTTAGGCTTTCGACTTGACGCTCGGCGGAATCCCTTCGGGCGTCTCATCGCTATCAATGTCAAACCACTCTTTCTTGAACTCGATGCGGTCGCCATTGCGAGCGGCCATGTTGGTGGTCAGCGCGATAATCGCATCGCCCATCGCAACCTTTGGCCCGCAATGCGGCTGATTCTCGGGCGAAGGATTGCGGATGCACCAGGCCCAATGCTCCAATTCCTCGGTATAACCGCGGCTGACTTTCGGTCCGCCACCGGCGCTCTTCGCGGCCGCCGCCGGGGCGCCGCTGGCCTGGGTGTCGAGCGTCGGACCGCCCGATCCGCCGGAGGCCTTCACGCTGCTGGGCGAGGCAGGGCCCTGGATAATCGACATATCCTGCTCTTTTTCGAGGATCAACGTGCCCTTGGTGCCGTAGACGATTTCACCGTATCCGCCGAAACCGTTGCCGTTGATCGAAGAATACTGCACGCCGATCTTCTTGCGACAGGCAAACTTGTCCTTCGCGTTGTAGCCGGGCGCCGGGAACTCGATGATGCAGTAAACATGGTCTTCGCAATCCCGATCCGGTGGGAACAACGGCCGGTTGCCTGCCGCCGCAACGCTCAACGGCATCTGCTTTTCTCCGCCATGAACGGCCGCCACGAAAATGCTCGCCGCGTCCAACTGATGGCTGCCCAACTCGGCCATGAGACCGGCGGCCGTGCGATCCCAGAGACGCCATCGGATCAACTCCTCGATGGCCGGCCGGTCGTAAAGAACCTTGCCCTGGGGATCTTTCACCTGCAAATTCTCGTAACCGAATTTCTCGGCCAACTTGGTCTTCGGATCGGATAAAATTTCGTCGGCAATCTGGGCCTCGACCTGGGCAAGTCGGGTGCGCCAAACGTCGATCGCCGCGCCCGTGGCCGAATTCAAAGCCTTTTGATATTCCTTGCGTTTTTTGTCCAACTCGCGAGCCAAGCGATCTTCCGGCTTCGCTTTCGAGGGCATCGGCTGTTGCCAGCTATCTTTGCCCGGCATGTTGCCGCGATACCATTGGGCGCGGATGTAGTGCAAATCGCCGAGCAAACCGCGACGAATCGAATCCACGGCATTGGCGTAAAGAACGTTGTAGTGACGTTGGTGACCGGTGGCCAAAATCCGACCGGTTTGTTTGGCTACGCGCCCCATATCTTTGCACTCATGGACCGTGTGGGCCATCAACTTCTCGGTGAGGACGTGCAGCCCGGCATTCATGGCGGCAATCGCGGCCGGGGCATGGAGATGCAGAGGCAATGCAATGATGATGCCTTCCAGCCCGTCGTTTTTCGCTTGTTTGATGAGTTCTTCATAGCCGCCGTTCTCGTGGCCGTAAACCTTGACATGTCGCCGGCCTTCCTCTTCGGTCTTCCAACCGTACTTGGTCAGCAAACCCGGCCGGGCAGCCAACGCCGCATCGCTCGAATGATCGCCGTGGAACGCCCGCCATACGTTGTAGGGGCGAATGTCGGCGATGGCTTTCACTTCAATGAACGACGGATTGATCGCGCCCAGGAGCACGCTGCCTTCGTCGCCCGTTCCTACGACGCCGACCCGCAACGGCGATCCGACGGCCTTTTCGTAGCCGAAATAAAACGCGCCCAGCCCGCCGCCGACCACCGCGCCGGTAGCCACGGTTCCCTTGATGAAATCGCGTCGCGAAACGCCGTTGTCGTTGGCTGCATTATTTGGAATTGAGTTCATACGGGTCTCGATT
>CAZNMP010000086.1:0-9310 GCA_964573875.1 uncultured Planctomycetaceae bacterium
CGGCTTGCCCGCGATTGGGACGTCGTTTATCCGGGCATGATCGACACGCTCGATGCTGCCGAAGCCGCGGGCCAAGCCTTGGCGGCGGCCGGTGTGGATGTCGTGATCGTGGCCGAGGGAACCTATCTGCCCGATTTCATGGTGCTTTGTGCGTTGGAGCATGTTCCGAAAGCCCACGTGATTCTTTTCGATTCACAATCGGGCGAAAATCTTGCGGGCGACGATGTCTATGAGGATACGCTGCGAAACAGCGCCTTGATCGGAATTGCCCAGCTATCGGGCACGTTTCGCAAAAGCAACCGGCCGTTCCAGGTTGTGGTCGGCGAAATATCGGAGGAAGGCTGTTATCGTCAGCTTGCAAGTAAAATCCGCGGCTATGCCATCGCCAAGCAATTGCGGTCGTATAACATCGGGCTGGTCGGCCATGTATTTCGCGGCATGTATGATCTCGAATTCGATCGCGGCTCGGTGCGCGGATGCCTTGGCCCCGAGGTCATTACCATTCAGGCGGATCATCTCGTGGATATTTGGCGAGAAATATCCGAGGCCGAGGTCAGCATCGTCGCCGAGGAGTATACTCGGCGATTCAACATGCGGATTATTTCCGCCGACGACTTGAAGCGATCCGTCCGGTTGGGATTGGCGATGCGTCAGCTTATCGACCGCTATCGGCTTGATGCTTTATGTTTCCTGGGCCAGCATTATCTCGAAAAGATGACCCGTGCGCCGGCTCGGCTGGGCGCTTCGATGCTGCTGGAGCGGGATCGCATTATGGCCGCCTGCGAAGGCGATGTCGGCGGATTGATCGCCATGCAGATCCTTTATCAACTGACCGGCAACGCTCCTGTTCAGATGGAATGGGGCCAGTTCGACGCAAAAAACAATGCTTTGTTCTTAATCGGACATGGAATTGCCAGCCCGGAAGTAGCTATTCATCCGAATCAGGTTACGTTGACGCGAGCCCCGGAAGAATGGGGTTTCGAGGGGCATGGCGTCAATTGGGAGATGATCTTGCGACCAGGGCCCGTGACCATGGCCCATTTTCTGGCAACGCCCGACGGATGGCGAATGCTGATATCACGGGGAGAATCGCTGGATCATCCCTGTTTGCCGTGCGATGAAATCCACGCACTCGTCCGTGTGAATATGCCGGTGCGCGAGTATCTCAAGACGTTGCTCGAACACGGCACGGCCCATCATGTTATCGTGGCGCATGGCGACGCCATCGATGACTTGGAAACGGCGGCCGATGCAATGTGTGTCCGAAAATTAGTCCTTCGATAAATGAGCAACGCCATGACCGTGACAACGCATTGGATCGATTATGCAGTGATGGCGGCCTATGTAGCAATACTGGCGGCTATCGGCGCGTACTTTGCGAAACGCGCCGGAAAAACGCAGGAGAGCTTCTTTACGGCCGGCCGGTCATTGCCTTGGTATATTATCGCCGTGACGAGCGCCGTGGCCGTGATGGGCGGCCTGCCGATCAGCCTATGCGTTTATTACACGCATGGCATTTCGACGCGATGGATCGTCGATACGCAGTTCATGGTGTTTGTGCCGGTGGTGGCCGTCTTTTTGACGCCGCTTTGGCATCGCCTCAATCTGCGTTCAACGCCCGAGTTTTTTCGCCATCGTTATGGTCCCGACAGCAGCGCATGCCGAACTTTTCGCGCCGTTTACGGATTGTTTATGGCCTTCGGCTGGGGCGCTATGTTGATGGGTTACATCCTGGGCTATACGTGCCAGTCGATTGCCGAACCGGTTTTCGGCATTCCTCCGTGGATGCTCGTCATCGTACTTTGTTCGATTGTGGTGCTCTATTCGGCATTCAGCGGTTTTCATGGCGTGGCCTATGCGGGCGTCGTTCAGTTTGCAATCTACACCGTGGCTTTCCTGGTCAGCGTGCCTATCGCCATCAGCGCGGCCGGAGGCTGGGACCGCATGTATGCATCGGTCGCCGCGGTGAATCCGAATTTTTTGGATCCGTTTCCCGGCACCAAGGGCATCAGTTGGTCGATGTGGTCTATCTTGCTCTTCCAGAGCTTGTTCTTGGGCGTGCATCCGAACTATGGCGAAGGATTCATCGCACAGCGCTTTTTGGCGGCGAAAAGCCCTGCCCACGCCAAGATTGGCTTGATTGTTAGTTGCGTGATTAGCGCGCTATGTATTCTGCTTCCAACAGGACTTCTAGCAACCAGCCTAGTTGCCATTCATCCGAATTTGACGGAGGTAGCCGCCAAGGGAAACTATGCCAGGCTGTTATCGATGTTGCCGCCCGGCGTCGTGGGGCTTTTGATGACAGGCGAATTGGCGGTCGTCCTGGGGGGCGTGGCCAGTTTGATGAACTGGGGCGCTTCGATTGTTACCAACGATGTCTATCGTCTGCACCTTGTTCGCCGCGGGTCGGAAAAGCATTATGTTCGGATGGGCATTCTTTTCGGGTTTCTGATGCTGACGAGCGGGGCCGTTATCGGCAGTTTGCTGGTCGATGAATTTTTCAGTTGGTTCGTATTCATCAATACGGCAACGATGACCTTTCTTCTGCCGATCGGATTTTTGCGCTATTTTTGGTGGCGATTTAACATTTGGGGTGAAATCGTTGGGATCGCCGTCGGCATTCCGTTTTGCATCCTGGTTTGGTTCGTTCTGGGCGGAAGTCAATGGCCGTTCTGGCAAGTATTTAGCACATTGTTCGGATGCGGGGCTATTGTGATTACGTTGACGACGCTCTTGACCCAACCGACCGATCGCGAAGTTTTGCGAACCTTTTATCAAAATTGCAGGCCTGCCGGTTTTTGGGGGCCAATCAAGAATTCCGTGGCAGCGGACCAAGACGCCGACTGCTCGGGAACGGTTGGCCGAAAATCCTTCGTTGAATTTTCAGTCACGATTGCCGCATTGGCCTGCATGTTTCTTGCGATGAACAGTTTTTTGGGCCACCAGATCCTTCTGGCTGCGATAGCTACCGCCGGCTTTTTGGTGTTTGGCGGGGTTGTCGTGGCCATGTCCGTCCGATCCCTGGCCGAAGATAAAACCCTGGAACAATAGGAATATTTATCATGACTGCTATTGCACGTGAAGAGTTTATAGGCCGCATCCATCGCATCCAGGAAAAGATGGAAGCTGAACGATTGGACGCCGTCATGGTGTACGGCGACGAATATCGAAAAGAACAATTGCGCTATGTTTGCAACTTCTGGCCGATCTTCGAACGAGGCGCCTGTTTCATTCCGCGGCGAGGTTTGCCTATTCTGGCCGGCGCGCCGGAGGGCGAGAAATTCGCTCGGGAAATGTCGGTTTGGGAGGATGTGCGGAACATCAAGGAATTCGCCTGCGTTTCCGTTCCCGAGGAAATTGATTATCCTTTGGCCAAATTTTCATCGTTGCACGAAGTTCTCCGCGAAACGCTCGGCGGCGGGAAACGACTGGGATTGGTCGGACGCTGGGATATGTCGGAACCGATCACACAGAGAGTTCGCAATGCGATCGAAGGTTTGGAAATTGTCGAGGCCGATTCCATTCTTCGCGAGTTGCGGCTGACGAAATCGGCGGCCGAGATCGCTTGTCTGCGCAAGGCAGGGCAAATCGCTTGCATCGGCTACGAGCGACTTATTGCCGCAGCCATGCCGGGCAATACGGAACTGTTCGTCGCGGGCGCCGGCGAAGGAGCGGCACGCCAGGCGGGTGCGGAAACCATTACATTCATGGTCTTCGGCTCCGGCCCTCGTACCGCGACGATTATCGGCCGTCCCACCGAACGTGTCCTCCAAGATGGCGACATGATCATGGCCGCAATGGCCGTGCAGTATCAGGGCTATGTCGCAACCGTGGAATATCCATTTGTGGCCGGCAAGCCGACTGCAGATCAAAAATGGTTTCTCGGTGCGTTGTTCGAAGCGGCCAACGTGCAACAGAATTATCTGCGGGAAGGAATCCCGATGGGTGAAATGGTACGCGCGGTCAAGGCGGTTTTCAAAAAACACTCGTTAGAACAGTACGACGTCTATCCTCCCATGCACGGCATCGGTCTGGCCGAGGCCGAGTCGCCCTATCCCGATGAGAATGCCACGGCGCCGTTCCGTAGCGGAATGTGCGTGAACTCGGATATCAGTCTGTTTGGACATCCCTGCGGATCGAACCGGATTGAAGAGGGATTTGTCGTAGGCAACGCCGGCCCAGAGTCGCTGACGCCCTACATTCGCAAATTATGTGAAATGCAGATCATTAGCAGCGATGAGCTTGCCGGCCTTTCCGAAACTTCGGTTACGAAATGCAAATATGCATGATTACAATAAACGGCCATCCGTTTCAATCATGCAATCAATACTGCCTTATTCCTAATCGAAATCCAACAAGGTTGCGAACTCAGCGACCTCGTCAAGCCAGGCATCGTCAACATGCTTATAGTGATCTGGTTGCAAGTGGATAAAAAGCCGCTTCGCGCCTAGAAGTCGGCCGGGATGCAGGCTGTAGTAGCGGTCGAGATACGATGTGGTGCGATAACAAGAGGCCATAAGCCGGCTGAGCGTCTCGATGCTCAGTCGGCGCGGATCGGTCGTCGGCTTTAAAATCACCTGCAATGTAATATGCGGATTTTTGGCCAAGATATGCTCGACCAATGCCGCGGCTTCGTGCCGATGTCGGTGAAAATCGGAGGAACGCAGCAATAGCACAAAACATAATGCCGGTGTGGTGGGCAGTGAGGCCATGAGTTCGTCATTGCCTTGAACGGCATCCAGGTCGATCCGGCAGACACGTTGCAGATCGCACTCGTGTGCCAAACCATCAAGCCGCGGCAGAGGCAGTGGGTCGAATTCAATGCCAAAAGCATCTTGCGACTCCTCCATAAGTTGGAACATCCGCTCTATGTCGAGCGTTGGCGTTTGCAGCACATAATAAGGCGGCCAAGGCTGATGCTTTAGGCCCAATTGTTCGGCTTCCAGGCGAAAAGCCGTGCCCGGCAAAATCGAAAGATTGAACACTTGCACTTGGGTATAGGCTTGCGTCTGCTGCAAAAAGTCGATCCCACGCCGAAATGAGTCGGCCGTGTCACCGGGCAATCCAAGAATCAAATCCACCTGAACCTTAATGCCTTCGGCCAGCAGGGCATGGACGCCCTCTTGGAATTTTGCCAAATCGGCCGGTCGGCCCATTCGTCGCCAGGTGTCCGGCTCGACCGATTGAAGCCCGATTTCCACTTCGTGAAAGTTGGCTTTCCGCAACAAACTTGCGATTTCTTTATTGATTCCCTCGGCCCGCAACTCGCCGGAAAAGGTAAATTGCCGCTGACGATTGTTTTCCGCCAAGAGACGCAAAAAATCGGCAAAATGCGGACGTTGGTTGAGCGTCGGGTCTAATAGCACTACTTCGCTTGCCTCACGCTGCGCTGCATAGCGCAGATGAGCGACAATCTGCTCGGTCGAGAGAAACCGCGGGATATGATGGCTTTTGGGGTAGTAGCAATATTTGCAGCCATAGCGGCACCCGCGCGCAGTCTCGAAAAGCAACGACTGGCCTGCCGCCGCTTCGAGTATTCCCTCGAAATAAGGCGATGACACGTCATCCAGTTGAAAATCGTCGCCGACGCTGGAGGATCCCATCACGACCGTCGAACACGGCTTAATCGGATTTCCTGCAAGCTGTTCCAGCAATGCAACGAACGTGGGCTCCCCTTCGCCGGTAATGGCATAGTCGATCGCGGATTGTTGAAGCACCCATTGGTTGTCGGGCGTGATTTCCGGTCCGCCGAACAGGATGCGCAACTTGGGCTGCCGGCTCTTTAATTGATCGGCTATCCAAAGTGTGCGTTCAATGTTCCAGAGATAACAAGTGAACCCAACCATCTCGGGCTGCCGGGCAAGAATCTCCTCGACCAATCCCATGTCGCCGAGCGTATTGGCCAGTTGCGCAGGCAATAGGTCCAAGTTGAAGTTTTTTTCGCATCCGCACCGGCGAGCGTATAATTTGAGATAGGCGGCCGCCAGCGGCATATTGCCTTCCACCGGTTCCATGCCCGGCGGCGGAATCGGCAATTGTACCAGCAGCACGTTCATGGTGGTTTATTATTCCAGTGCAAAGAAATCTACAATGTATTCTAGCCCGAGATAATTTCAGGCAGCAAGGGCGGACGATGGAATTTCGGATGGAGTTTATGTCAAAACAAGCCGGTTACATTTCCGCGGTGATGCAAGCGAGAATCGCCCGCACCAGAGCAAGGCACATCCGGGGGACTGGTAAAAACCAGCGATCAATGGTACTCTGTCAAAGTTCTTGATTTAGAGAACTCCCGCATAGAACATAGAATGTAGGGTGCAAGTATTTCAGAACCATGTTTCAGCTAGTAGCTCCCTTTGAACCCGCCGGCGATCAACCTCAGGCCATCGAGGCCCTGACCGGGGGTCTGCGCGAGGGGAAACGGCATCAGGTTTTGATGGGCGTTACAGGTTCCGGCAAAACCTTCACGATGGCCAACGTGATTCAGAATCTACAGCGGCCGACGTTGGTGATGTCGCACAACAAGACGCTGGCTGCCCAGTTATATTCCGAATTCAAGGAATTTTTTCCCCACAACGCGGTCCACTATTTCGTCAGCTACTACGACTACTACCAGCCTGAAGCCTATATTCCCCAGCGCGACATCTACATCGAAAAAGACGCCTCGATCAACCAGCAGATCGAGCGGCTGCGGCTGGCTGCCACGAGCGCGTTGGTCAGCCGCCGCGACGTGATCGTCGTGGCGAGCGTCTCTTGCATTTACGGCCTCGGTTCGCCAGAAGACTATCGCGCGATGATGGTTGGGCTGGATGTCGGTCAGGTGATCGATCGCGACCATGTGCTTGCCAAGCTGGTCGATATCCAATACGAGCGGAACGACATCGAATTTCAGCCGGGCAAATTCCGGGTGCGCGGCGATTGCGTCGAAATCTGGCCCACCTACGAGCAACTCGCTTTCCGCGTGGAGCTTTGGGGCGACGAGGTCGAACAGCTTTCGATCATCAACCCCACGAGCGGCGAAGTTGTGGATCGTCTCGAACGGATGTTCATTTATCCCTCGAAGCATTTCGTTCTGCCCGAGGAACGCATTGCGAGCGCCGTGGATGAAATCAAACGAGAATTGAACGAGCGGCTTACCATCTTCAAGAATGAAGGCAAGCTGTTGGAAGCCCAGCGTCTGAGCGCCCGAACGCGGTTCGACATCGAGATGATGCAAGAGGTGGGCTATTGTCCCGGCATCGAAAATTATAGCCGTCCGCTCTCGGGCCGAAAACCCGGCTCGCCGCCCGACACGCTTTTCAGCTTTTTCCCCGATGATTTCCTGCTATTCGTCGATGAATCCCATGTTAGCGTGCCACAGGTGCGCGGCATGTACTTTGGCGATCATAACCGCAAGGTAACGCTTGTCGAGCACGGTTTTCGATTGCCGTGCGCCTTGGACAACCGCCCGCTACGGTTCGAGGAGTGGGAGGAGCGGATCAAGCAGGTGGTCTACGTGTCGGCCACGCCCGGTCCCTACGAACTCGGAAAAACCGACGGTCAGTACGTCGAGCAAATCATTCGACCCACGGGCCTGCTCGATCCGGAAATCGAAGTGGCTCCCGCACGAACGCAAGTGCCGCATCTGTTGGAACAAATTCGCGCCCGGGCCGCCAGCGGCGAGCGAGTGCTGGTGACAACGCTTACCAAACGGCTGGCCGAGGATCTGGCCGCCTATTTTGGGCAGCAAGACGTTCGATGCAAGTGGTTGCACAGCGATTTAGACGCTTTTGAGCGCGTTGAATTGCTTCGCGATCTGCGTTTGGGGCATTTCGACGTTCTCGTCGGCGTGAATTTGCTCCGCGAAGGGCTCGATTTGCCCGAGGTTTCGCTGGTCGCTATTCTTGATGCCGACAAGGAAGGATTTTTGCGCAGCGAAACTTCGTTGATGCAGACGATCGGCCGCTCGGCCCGCAATGTGAACGCCAAAGTGGTGCTGTATGCCGACAACGTGACCGACTCGATGCAGCGAGCCATCGACGAGACGAACCGCCGCCGTGCCGTGCAACAGGCCTATAACGAAGCCCACGGCATTACGCCTGAAACGATCCGCAAAAGCATCCACAACGGCATCGAGGCCGAGGCCGCCGCCCATGCACAATCCAACGCCATGGTCGGCCGCAAGGAAGACACCCAGTACATCACGGAAGAGTATCTCAGCGAGTTGGAAGCGGAAATGCTCGCCGCCGCCGAGGAGTTGGAATTCGAGCGGGCTGCCGCCATTCGCGATCGTATTCAGCAAATGCGCGATCAGGTGGGCAAACCCCTGAAAGAAGCCGAGATCCATCACGCAACCCGGGCCGAACGCGGCAAACACCGAAAGCAACAACGCTCAGCTCGCAAATCTGAACCGAAAAAAAAGAAATAGCATATTAATGCTTGGGTCGGCCTAGGTTCATTAACTGGGCAAACGTCATTAGGTCGTCAAATCATCCGGCGGTCCGACTTCGCTCAACATCCGCCGGAATTTATTCGTCGCGGAATCCGGCGCCAGATAAGGTACGATGTTGATATCAACCGTCACTTCGGAAGGTAATCCATGCTCTTGGAACATCTTCCGTAGCAAGGGTTGGCCGGTTTCCATCGTAAAGCCGCTATTCGGCAGCAGTTCCAAGCGAACTTCCAACCGATTCCGCTCGGTTTGAACGGCCTGCCACTCGCGAACCTCTCCCAGGGAGTCGATAACGCTGTGAAAAAGGGAGGCATGAACCATCCGATGCTTTGCCCCATCGAAAACCCAAAAAATCTCGGCCGCACGCCCCTCGACATGCGCGATCTTCGGCAGCCGGCTTCCACATTCACAGTCGCCCTCGGTCACTTGAATCTGATCGCCCACTTCGTACCGAATGAACGGCTGCACGGTGTTCGCCAGATTCGTGACGAGGATTTTTTTCCCTAATTGCCCCATCGGCACCGGTTGATAATGGTCGTCCACCACTTCGAGAATGGCCCAATCCGCATTCACGTGCGCGCCGCTGCCTGCTTGACAACCGTTTGTCAGCAACAAGCATTCGCCCACGGCGTAATGATCGGGCAATGGCACTCCGAAGGCCGTCTGCACGCGGTTCCGCGCCCTGGCGGTCAACTGCTCGCTGATATTCGCGATCTGCCGAAGACATTTCAGCGACAATTGCTCGGATCGCAAGGCGAGTGCCTCTAAAACGCTGGCATACGAGACCAACACGTTAGGCTGAAAGGCATTCAGCTTTTCGGCCAAATCCGCTTGCAGGGAAGACAAACACTGAATCTGCACGAATTTTCCCACCAATTCCGG
>CAZNMP010000087.1:0-9244 GCA_964573875.1 uncultured Planctomycetaceae bacterium
AAAACCTTCCTCTGCTCAGGGTTTCGCGCGAGTACGGCCGAGCCGAACGCCCCGTCGAGCTGATCGCCGATACGGCCGGCGATGCGATATTGTTCGCGTGAGGCGGCTTTTAGCCGCTTCACCAACGTGCTGCCCTCCAAATTGGCCAGAACGTTGTTCAACTCGTTGGCGACCTTCTCGAACTCCGCCAGCAAATCCGCTTGTGCGCGGACGGCGTCGTCCATCTTCCGGCCGGCCTCGGACGACGGTGGTTTGCTCGCGTTATTGGCATTGTTCGAACCGTTTCCGAAAAGCGTGGTTGTCGGCAGACGCAGACTGGGCTTGCTGTTCGAGTTGCCGGCTTGAGAGTTCTTCTTGCCGTCGTTGGGCTGCCGGCTCGATTCGATGTCGGCGATTTTCGGCGTCTTCGACGGCGGCGATTCCTTTTTCGGCGGACTGTTCGCTTGTCCTTGACCGGCGGGCGCGACGCGCATCTGGCCCGCGATGGCGTTGCCACTTTTCGGATTGGCGGCGAGCGACGGCTTCGCGTCCGAAGCCCGACGCAGCAAGTCGGCGACCGATGGCATACGGTTGCCTGCGATGTCCTTGAGAATCTGAAGCATCTTGGCCCAGCGTTCGAGATGTCCGACGGCGAACTCCGGATTGCGCGACGCCTGGCGAATTAAATCCTCGCCCGCCGCGACGAGGTTTTCCAACCGTCGGCCGTTCGCCCGCTCGGCCGTGACCTGTTGCTCGATCCTTCGGCGTGTGGCGGGCCGATCCAACTCGTCCGGCGGCAAATCACGCAACTGCTTGTTCGTTTCGTGCAGCCGCAATTCGTGATCGCGCACTTCAAGGCTTTGCCGATGCCAGCGGCTCAACTGCTCGGTCAGCCAGATGGCGTGTTGCACCGGATCGAGGACGTAAAGGATGGCCGCGGACGAGTACACGCGCGGGCGGCCGGGAAAATAGTCTTCCGCGTAAGCACGAAGCTCGACCGGCTGCGGCTCGATTCCAAGCGTCTTGGCCGAGAATGTCGCCCGGGCGTCGATCAGCGTCTTGTCGCAGCCGCCCGCCGCGACGATGCGATCCCCGTGGATTGGTTTCTCGACGGTCAGCCCATCGGGCGTACGCCACTCGATGCCGACAGTTTTGACGCCGAAATCGTCCTGCGCCTTGACGAGGAAACGCAACTGCTCGGAGTCGAGAACGACCTTCATTCGCGGAAGATCCTCGCACGCTAGACTCGGCGGCTCATCGTCGGACGCGGCTACCTTCAATGTGAATGGCTCCTTGCCTTGTAACGCAAACTTATCCTCCCACTGAAACTTGACCTTGCAGGCATCCTTCACGACCATCTCAGGACTGCGAATCGTTTCCGCCGACGGGGTTTGTGCATGTCCGTTCACATGCGCCTTCGCTAGGGTCCGAGTCGCCTTCGCAATGAACGCCGCGCGGCTTCCTTTCACCAACGACACGGAACCGCCGCGAACGTCCATCTTCTCTCGTTTGCGACGGCCTAGGTAGTCTGGCAGCGCAACGTCCGCCGTGACCGCCGTCAGTTCAGGCCGTAGCAGCGGCGAGAGTTGCACCGTCTGCTGCGCATCGCCCACGCGGATATCCAGCGGCTCGGCCGTGATTTGCGCCGGCACGTCAAACTCGTAGCGACAGTCTTCCAACGTTGTGACGATCGGCTCCTGTCGTCCCACGCGAATACGGCCTTCGGCGGGCAGCCAAGCCGTGTCGCTCATTAAGCGAATGGTCATGTGGAACGGCTCGCCGTGGGCGACGACGATCTCGTCCGGCAGCGACTCGATCGCGGCGAACGTATAGCGCGGTAGATCGGACCACGGCATGAGGAATCTTGCCCAAGTATTTTGAGCGGCCAACGGGCAGATCATTCCGAGCGTTAATGCTGAGGCGATGCCTAGGACGGCGAGAATGTCCCAAGTGCGATAACGGGAGTCCGGCGTTGCTTCGGCAAAATCGTGTTTCTTGGCGTCGTCGGTTACCTGGCGGATCGCGGCGGCGCATAACGCCCTCGATCGCGAGTATTCGCCGTCGCTGGAGATCAGTTCGACGATGCCCAACAACTGATCGCCCAGCCGTGGAAGCTTAACGCTCAAGAGCCGGGCGATTTGTTCCAAACAACGGCATTTCCAGATCCAGCAGTAAGCATATAGCGGTACGACGGCGCAGCCGGCCAGCGCGGCGGCGAGAATGCACTCTCGTATCCATCCCGGTGTGTCGGCGAGCCGGTCGAGCCCAAACACGCACAAAAAAGCAGCGATTGCAGCCACGACGGCTATGCCGGCCGCTTCCGCCATCTTGATGGCCCACACGCGGCGGCGAAATGCCTGCAATCGCCGTCGCAAGCTTGCCGGCAAATGCAATGGTTTGTCTTGTTGCACTGTCGCCATCTTCCTACTCCTGCGTCAAATCAGTCCAATCGCCTTGCGACCGATCCAAAACGCGCCGAGCAACGCAACCATCACCCCGGCAACAATAGGATCACTCCACAACTGGATCCGTCGAATCGCCGGCGGCGGGTCCGGCAATCGTGCCAACGACGCGATGATCTCATTGCGGCGATTAGCCTCGATGACCTTTCCGTGCGTTACCCTCGCAATCTCTTCAAGAACGTCCGGACGGGCCGGCTTTCCCGGCTTTTCACCAAAATCGCCCTGCGCGAAGAACGACGCTTCCAACGTCGCGACGGTCTGTTTGCAGCTTAGCACGACCTTGTGCTTACCGGGCTCTCGGATGGTAAACCGCGAGGCGAAGGCGCCCCACTGTTCGTTGGACGATGCGAAAACGACCGTTTCCGCCTTGCCTGACGGAGCGGTGATCCGTCCCGAGACGTCGCCTCGCTGCAAAGGCTCGCCCGTCCGATCCATGACATTCACGCTGAGCGATACGGTTCCGCCGATCCGCGGTTGATCGGGCGAATAGTAGAGCCGCATCGTCTTGCCCTTGGCCATATTGCGTTGATAGGCCATCCAGCGGACGACTTGGCCCCAGAACCGGTAGTGATACGTGTCTTCGACGCCTTTGCGCCATCGCCATGCGCCGTCGGTGCCCATGAACAGAACCTTGCCTGCCCCGAACGGTCGCGTGACCAGAAGCGGCAAACGTCCATGATGGTTCTGCGCGTCGCGATGGACGGCGAGCACCTCGCAGTTCGCCCGGGCGCGGACAACAGGGGCGTACCACTGGAAGCCGGGCAAATCGTCCCACACGTCGCTGTTTTCCTGCTCCGTATCGGCGAGCTTTGTCAGCAAGCTGTGGCGTCCGAGTTCGGTCAATTCGAAGCGGCACGGCGTGCGTGAACCCCATCCGCTGCGCTGTGCGTCGTCGAGCGCGACCGGATAGAGTTCGCTCAACGGTGTGTCGAGCAGCGAGAACTGGCGGCCCTCGCGGCCGGGCATGAAGACGATGCCGCTCGCCTGATGCTCGACCATGCCCTTGAGCCAACCGCACTGTTCCGCGGTCAGTTGCCCATCGCCGAGGCCAACATCGCCCAGGAACACGACATCGAACTTCGCCAACTCGTCCAAGCCGTTTGGAAAATGCTTGATGTAGTCTTTGTTGCCGCCGCCGACCTTGCCCAGCTCCGGCTGGAACAACAGGCACGAAAGCTCGACGCCCGGATCGCGCGACATTGCGTTGCGAAGATAGCGATATTCCCAGCGGGGATACGACTCGATGAGCAAAACCCGCAGTTTTTCCTGCCGAATGGCGATTGGCACGCTCAGCCGGTTGTTGTCCGATTGCATTTCCTCGGAATGCACCGGAATCTCGACGGTTAGCGTCACGTCGCCGGCCTCTTGCGGTTTCCACGCGATCCAATCATTTGTGCGGCCCATCGCCGCGATACGAATGTCCTTTGTGACCGTCTCGCCGTGTGATGTGCGTAACGATACGGTCGCCGAGTAATCGCGCGGCAGTGAACTATCGATTGTCATTCCGATGCGCACCGACTTGCCGAGAATGCCGAACGTCGGCGCATCGATGCCGACCAGTTCCACGTCGGGCAAACGTGTTCGGCTACCCACCGGAACGCAGAAGACCGGCACGCCCTTGAGCCGCAATTGCGTAGCAGCTTCGACGGGCGCCTGGCCCGCGTTCCAATCGCCGTCGGAAATCAAGACGACGCCGACAAGATTCTTGTGCGTGCCGGGCGCGTCGGCCAACGGCTTGTTGAGATTTGTGCCGGCGACGGGATCGCCGGTTCGGAACGGCTGCACGACGACGTCGAACCGCTCGCGGAGTTCGTTCCAGCACGATTCGTCGAGCAGGTGGGCGATGGCCTGATGCCGCGGCATTACCTTGGCGTTGGAGGCGGCCACATCGCGAGTGCCCATGCTCGGCGAGGCGTCGGCCAGTATGACGACGGATGCTTTGTCGTTGGATCGGAATTCCTCGACGATCTCCGGCTGGTTCAGCAGGAGCACGCCGAGGCCGACCAACGTGAATCGCAGGAGTTCCAATAGGCCTGCAAGCCGACTGTACCCGCTCCGCCGATACGCCACGATGCACAAGACGAGCGTTGCGACAATCGCCATTGCCGCGACAGCCGCTGATCCAGGAGTCCAAAGGAGCGTCAACGTCCGCGTCGGACTCATTGTTGGACTCCTTTCGCTTCCATGAATCCGTTAGCCGGCGTCGATCCTTGCATCAGAGCGATTCCTTTTGCCTTTGCCTGCTTCGGTAGGCAAAGGGCGGCCTCGACGACCATCGCTGCGACCATTGAGCCGAGAAAGAGCCGCCAGATTTCCTGGATTAAGGAGCCGACGTCGCCGGCCTGATCGTCCATGCGCGTGAAGTCGAGCCCCTTGAAGAGATCCGCCACGTCGCCGTCGGATAAGACGGCCGACGCATCTTCGCCGACGGTCCGATTGACCGCCATGAGACGATCGCCGACCGCATAGACGCCGGGTTGAAACGCATAGTCGGTCGAAAGGGCCTCGACATTGCCCGCCACGCGTCGCCACGGTCCCGCGAGAGCGTTGTCATCGGGTCGGCCTGCAATCAAGGCGTGCGTGTTACCAAGCATGGTTGACCCGGCCGCCAGTGCGCGCTGGACCGCGACGTAGAGCACGACGCCATCGGTGGCGAGCGACGAATCGGCCGGAGCCGGCGTCGTTGCGACGAAATGGACGCCTCCGCGATCGGTAGCCACGCGGGCCACGAGCGGATCACCGCCGCGGAGAGTGACGAATTGCGTCGACTCGCCAGCCATGCGGCAGAATCGTTTCACTCGCAAGTCGCCGACCGGCAGCGCCTGACCGGCCAGGGTACGGGCCAAAAGGCCGTCGTCGCTCCGCCACGTCTCGATGCCAATCTCGTTGCCCGGCGAAATCCATGACTGCCACGCAACACCAAACAGTTTCCCATCATCCGGCGTGCGCGGCGGGAAGAAGATTGCTTGCCCGCCGCGATGGACGAAGGCCTCGACCGTCTTGGCGGTGTTGCCCCGCGGCAGTGGCGCCTGCCACAGTAACAGCGATGCCTGTTCCCAAGGCACGGCAGCCAATTGGTCGGGCGCAAGAATTTCGGCGCTACAGGCGACATTGCGATCCGAGGTCGCCGACGCGGCCAGTTTCAAAGGCCGTCCCGCTTGTGGATCCTCGGTCACGACGATCGTTCTGCGCGGCGGCGGTTCGTCGAAGACGGAATAGAAGTCGTTGTTTCCGGGATTGATGTCGGCGGGAAGCGAAACCCGTCCCCAACCCCGTTTTTGGCTCGTCGGAAGCGGAATGCGGTAATCCTTGAGTTGATAGGTCGGGCCGGTCATCTCGACGACGATCTCCGACCGAGCGCCTTCCATTTCGAATCGGAGGGGAACGCGAATTCGACTGTTGCAGTCGTCGCGTCGTGAAACCACGAGTGAGATTAAGAGCGAGGCATCCTGGCCTGACTGCTGTCGCCGTACCTCGGTTACGCGCACCGCCAAATCGTCCGAATCTGTTTGTGGATATGCCAAGAGATGAAAGCGGACGCCTTGCGACATTTCCAGGAAGCTGCCGCGGAGCGCGTTCCAACGCTTGCTGTCGGCGTGCCAGTCATTCGCTCGGAGATCGGAACAGATCCACACTTCCGTTCGCCCGGTCTGATTTGTGCGGATGTAGTCGCGCACCGCCTCGAACATTGCCGGCAGATCGGCCTCTGCGCCGCTCGGGCCGGCGCAGGGCAACCGTTGCAGTTCATCGGGCGACTGTAGTTCCCGCGGGGCCTTGGTTGCGCTGTCGATGAGAACCCAGTGCGAGGAACCGAGCATGCCGAGCGTCTCAGCCAGTCGCTGCCTGCCTGCATCGAGCTTCGAGATCGCCGTGCCGCCTTGTTGCTGCATGCTCGGCGATCGATCTAACAGAATGATCGTTGTGTCGGCCCGACCGCCGGCGGCCAGTCCCAGCCATCCGCTGGCCAGCGGCCGACTCACCGCGACCAACAAGCCTGCCACGGCCAGCGTCCGAGCCGCGAGGATCAGCCACTGGCGGAATTTTGCATATCCCCGGGCCATCCGGTTCGCCGCAAGCAGGAACATCATCGCGGCCCAACGCGTCGTTTGGTAGCGGCGCTGGTTGACCAAGTGAATGATGATCGGCAGCGCGATTAGCGGCAGCATCAGGAGCATCATCGGCTGCAAAAAAGTCATCGGGCGCCTCGCTGACGTGTGCGTCCGACAAGAAAACGCCTCAAAACGTCTTCGTAGTTTTCGTCGATGCTCACCCGATGGTAATCGACGGCCGATTCGAGCACGACTCGACCGAGGGCATCGAGATACTGCTCGAGCGCCTGATGATAGCGATCCGCGATTTCGCTTGGTTCGACAAAAACCGATGGGCCGCCTTCCATGTCGAGAAATCGCATGGGTCGGTGGAAGTCGAATTGCAACTCGCGCGGGTCGAGCAGGTGGAACACCGCCAGGTCGTGACGTCGGAATCGCAAGTGCTCGAAGCAGACTAGCAGCTCTTCCGGCTCGATGAATAAATCCGAGACGATGACGACGAGCGCCCGCTGCTGAATCGTTTCGGCCAATTCGTGGAGCACCGGCGCCAACTGTGTGCCGCCGTCGGGATGGGTTCGTTCGAGAATGTCGAAAACGTGGGTCAAGTGCGCCGCGTTGCGCCGCGCGGGAACCGATTGCGTCACACCGTCGGCGACGCAATGCAGCCCGACCGCGTCGCCTTGCTGCACGGCTAGATAGCCGAGCGTGCCGACGATCTTTCGGGCGTACTCGAACTTCGTGACGCCACCGCTGCCGAACGCCATCGAACCACTCGTGTCGAGCACGAGGCAGCAGCGGAGGTTCGTGTCTGCCTCGGTCTCCTTGACGTAGAAACGGTCGGATCGTCCAAAGACGCGCCAATCTAGGCGTCGCAGGTCGTCGCCGGGGACGTATTTGCGATACTCGGCGAACTCGATGCTCGCGCCGCGGTGCGGACTGGGATGCCGTCCAGACACGCTGCCCAGCATCGGCCGCCGCGCGCAAAGCGGCACCGCGGCCAGCCGGGCAACCGCCAAGGGATCGAGGAAGCTACGACGCTGCTGCTCGGGAAACATCGCCTACTCCTCGACGCTCGATTCCTTCACCAGCCGCGCGACGATGTCTTTCGACGTGATGCCTTGCGCCTGGGCCGCGAATGTCGTGATTACGCGATGGGTCAACACGGCGGCCGCCACTTCTTGAATGTCTTCGAGGCGGACCATGTAGCTACCCAGCAGCGCCGCCCGTGCCTTTGCACCGAGGATGAGATTTTGCACGGCCCGGGGGCCTGCGCCCCAGGCGACCAGGGGCTTCAGCCAGTCAGGGGCGTTGCCATTGTGCGGACGGGTCTGCCGAACCAGCCGAGCGGCATACGTGTAGATATGATTCGGCACCGGCACGCGCCTAACAAGGCTCTGATATTCCAAAATATCGGCAGCCGTCAGCAGACGTTTGAGCGTTGGAATCGCATCGCCGGTCGTGGTCTTGGCGATCCGAATCTCTTCGTCCTCCTCGGGATAATCGACCTCAATCAGGAACATAAAGCGGTCGAGTTGTGCCTCGGGCAGCGGATACGTGCCCTCCTGCTCGATCGGGTTTTGCGTGGCCAGAACGAGAAACGGCGGCTCCAACGGCAGTGTCTTGCCGAGGATCGTGACCCGCCCCTCCTGCATTGCCTCGAGCATTGCCGCCTGTGTCTTCGGCGGTGCGCGGTTGATTTCGTCCGCCAGCACGATGTTGGCGAACACCGGGCCCGAGATGAATTCAAATCCGCGGCGTCCGTCGCCATTTCCCTGCAAAATATCGGTGCCGGTGATGTCCATCGGCATCAAATCGGGCGTGAACTGGATGCGGCTGAACTTCAGCGACATCGTTTCCGCCACCTTGCTCACCAGGAGTGTTTTCGCCAGCCCGGGCACGCCCATTAAGAGTGCGTGCCCCCGGCCGAACAGGCAAATCGACAGTTCTTCGATCACCTTCTGTTGGCCGACGATCACGCGGCCAAGCTCGCGCCGCAGTCGGGCGTACACATCGCGCATCCGATCAATCGCCTGAACGTCGTCGTTATGAAGCCGTCCCTCGTGCAACACCGCCGAATCCACCATGTCGTATGCTCCTCGTTGAAGCTGTCCTTCTCGTATGCCGCAAGGAAATCGTTTACCGATATTACGGGCCGTCAGCTTTGACGCATCCAACGGTCCCTCAGTTCCCTAATTGACCGAAAAAATCCATCACCAATCCATTCGTATGACCTCGCGGCCCGATTTCGTGAACAGAGCGCGAAGCAACTCGGGCGCGATGCCGTCCGGAACGAACCGAACACTGCCGTCGGCCAGTCCGGCATTGAAACCGCCCGGCATGAGTCCCAGTAACCCTTTTTTAGGGTCTTGTTTGTTTAGGGCGAAATCCGAGGGCTTCGTCCAAATTACAGCCGACTCATCCGGCACTTCGACCGTCATTATCGTATTCGACGTACCGTCGGTGATATTGGCGAACGAAGTTCCCAGATTAGTACCTGGCGCGGGCCGGATGAAAATGCCGTCGGCGCCGGCAGCCCCCAAATAGTTCGTCATGCCAGGCTTGGCCTTCGAACGCGGCGAGCGATACGCCGCCGGCATTCGAGCGATCAATGTTTTGTTGTGCGGACTGTCCCACGGCTCATCGAGATGAAATTGCCGGTATAGCGCGTCCTCTTCAAGATAGGGCAGAATGTGGACTCGCCAGCTCAGGAGCGGCTTGCCGTTCGTATAGGCGCTGTAACCGGCAGGAAAGACA
>CAZNMP010000088.1:0-9231 GCA_964573875.1 uncultured Planctomycetaceae bacterium
GGGAGGAGATTCGCCGAGCTGCGTAACCACGTTCGCGAGGGCTATGATTATGGATGCAAACTTGAAAAAATTGTCCGAGTATTTTGGCCCCGGTTGTCGGGTGCTTGATGTTCGGTTTGCATGTATCGAATCTGGAAACGACGAAAATCCGCCTTATGCGGATTGTTCGACGAAGCCGTCGTGCGCTGCGGTCTCGCTTTCCATGCGGCGCGAGCTGGTTGTTTCCGCTTGCGCGGCATCTCCGCGTTGGAACCATCCGGTTCCGGGCCTCGCAATCCATTCGCAGTTCAGTCGCCATCCTCGCCGGCGAAAGAAATTCGGCGTTGCTCGGCGAAAACCGCTGGGGCGAACGCCGCTGCTGCTGGCGGCGGCCGGCGTGGCAATGACGATGCTGCTAGCGCTGGTCTATCCCAATACGAAGTCTCGCGCGGAATCCGTTTTCAGTGAAAACACGCTGTCGGTTTGTCTCAACCGTTTTCTCAACAACAGTGAAAATGATTTGCTGAAAGTTGACGAGAGCATTGCCCGCGATTATCGCCGCAGCCTCGTCGATTGGCAGGAAAAATATGCAACCGCGATGCCTTGCTACGCCACGGTAAACATGACTTACAGCCAGTAGCAGGCGACTTGAACAACTTGCTTGAGAAGAAAGTCCGAGCAAAACGTTTGCCCGGACTTTTTTTGTAGTGTTACGTCGGCTTGCGACCCTTCCACCACCAAGCCAAGACCTTGGCCGCCAAACGAGCGGCAACCGGATCACAGCCGGGGCCGGCGGCCGACGGCACGAACTCGACCACGTCCGCGCCGATCCATGTACAGGGCGATTCCACGGCCAAGACGCGAATCAATTCGATCGTTTGCCGCCACGACAGTCCTCCCGGCATCGGGGTGCCCGTGCTGGGGATGATCGAAGGATCGAGACCGTCCACGTCGATCGTCAAATACACATTCCCCTGTAACCGGCGCAAGGTCGCCAGGATATCGTTCCACTGCTCTTCGAGCCGATGGGCGTAAAAAGTGGTAATGCGCGGCCCTGTCGTGGCAACTTCGTACTCGCTGCGAGTCAGGCTGCGGATCCCAATCTGCACCAACCCGCACCCGCGTTCCCATAAACGGCGCATCACGGTCCCATGCGACCAGTGTCGGCCTCGCAGATCGTCGGCCAAGTCGGCATGTGCGTCAATCTGAACGACCGTCACTTGGGAGAGATCGTCGATCAAACCGGTAACGACCCCATAAGTAACGGTATGCTCGCCGCCGAGCGACAAAAGAAACTTGTGCCTCAACGACCGCACATGCGCGGTAATTTGGGCCAACTTCGATTCGACATCGCCGTCGAAGGTTGGCGCGGGAAGCGTGCAAAGATGTGGTCCCTCGTTGAAGTCGATCAGCGTCTCTTCATCGAAAGGCTCTAGCTGCAAACTAGCATCAATAATCGCGCGCGGCCCGCCGCTGGTTCCCGTGCCGTAGGAAACCGTTTCTTCCACCGGCAAGGGAAGCAGCAACGCATCGGCGCGATCTTGACCGCACGAACGAAGCCCAAGGAATTGTCCTGGGTCCGGGAATGGGGTGGGATCGAAAATCATACTTCCCATTTCATGGTATTCAAGGCAACCTGTCAAGACCGTGGAAATCCACTCCGAGGCCAATCGGTTTTCTGTGTATCTGAACCGGAAAAAATGCCGGACAACTAACTTGACGCATGGCATGTTACCCCCCCCTGGCAACATTTCAACATGTAAGGAAACTACCGATTGTCGGACTCAACCATTCTCCATAGGCAAGATGGGCAACCTAGACTTTGGTGAGTCTGCTCGGATCCGGTTCTTTGCCTGGGCGTACAGAAAACTTTTCCTTTGTTCCAGATCCCCAGGTCTACTTTTCGCCCCGGATGCCGATTGTTATAATAAAGGTCTTCCATGTTTGGGGCCGTAGCTCAGTTGGGAGAGCGCTTGGTTTGCATCCAAGAGGTTGAGGGTTCGATCCCCTTCGGCTCCACTGGTTCTAAGTGATTCCGGATCCACAACGGATGGAGACGGATAGCAGCGGTTTGTCGGGTCTTAATAATTGCTGCTTTTGGCGATTTCGCCGTTCTTCTGACTTCTAAACACACCCCGACACATTTCTTACCCGAGCGGCAATAAGCTGTTGCGCGTTTGCGTGGTTATTTCTGGGGACGAAAGACCACCTTCTGCCATTTGGCCTTTGTCTGCCGACTGACGCCAGGTCACGCCACGAACCCCCCGAAGGGTGTATCTTTTGCAAAAAACCTTTTTCTTTCATTTTCCACCCTCACATTTTCGCAACTGGCCGGGTGTGCAATTAGGATAAAGATTGAACTTTATTCTAGGCAGGATGGGTGGATTAGGCAGTGGACACCGGACAGTTTCCCAAATCCGTCGAAGTCGAGCAGGTTGAGCAGTTCATGGCGCTTTATGCAAGCCATCAACGGCGGCTCTATCTGTATGCCTGCACGTTGCTGCCCACTTCGGCCGACGCCGAGGACGTATTTCAAGAAGCCAATTTGGTGTTGTGGCGCAAATTCAGCCAGTATCAGCCGAACACGAATTTTTTCGCCTGGGCATGCAGCGTCATTCGCTTTGAAGTGTTGAAGTTTCGCGAGAAGCACCAGCGGGCAGCCATGCCGTTCGATCCCGACGTGCTTGATCGTCTGGCCAATATGGCCATCGAGCAGCTTGACCATCTCGATGAATTCCACCGCCGCGCCCTGGTCGATTGCATGGCGGAGTTGAGCGAAAGTGATCGTGAACTGATGCAACAGCGTTATGCCGCTGGGCTGGCGGTGCAAGCGATAGCCGCTTTCTTGAATCGCTCGCCCAACGCGATTTCCAAGTCGCTTGGTCGCATTCGCCGGCTGTTGCTGGAATGCATCGATAAAACGATTCAGGAAGGAGATTCGGGAACAACGGCTCCTGTTTCCTCCCAAACGGTTTCCGCGGATTCACTTGCCCACAAGCGGCAGGGAGGCTCGGCATGACCGACGTACCTCGCCATCAGGAACTCGAATCGCTGCTCGACCTCGTCTTGGACGGTCTTCATACGGAAGCCGATGCGCGCCGGCTCAACGAGATTCTGCGCACCGACGAAGACGCCTGCCGGCGCTATATCGGGTACGTCCAGCTCCACGGCCGGCTGCTTTGGGGCGAAGGGCGGGAGAAAGTGACGAGTGAAGAGGGGGCAGAGGGGGCAGAAAAAGTGGCTAGTGGTCAGTGGCTAGTGGTTAGTGACCCGGCCCCGAAATCTCAAAATCCCGAAATCTCCAAATCTCCAATTTCCAATCCCCAATCCCTAATCCCTAATCCCTTGCCAACGATCGTTCTCGACGATTCTCCTTACCCCTCTCCTCTCGCTTCTCTCCCCTTTTACATCAGTCATCCATTCGTGTTTTCGAACCTCTTTGCCCTGTTGGTGATTGGGTTAGGAGCGTTGGGCGCATGGTTCTATCAGATCGATATTCCGCAACAGGTTGTGCAAACGGATCGGCCGAACGTTTCTTCGGGCAATATCTCAGAAGCCGAGAAATTTGAGATCGTCGGTCGGGTCACTGGCATGGTCGATGTGAAGTGGGCCGACATCAACACCTCGACCGAACGCAACAACAACGTCCCCCTGGGCCGCAAATATGCGTTGTCGTCCGGTTTGATGGAAATCACCTACGACACCGGCGCGAAAGTGATTTTGCAAGGCCCTTGCACTTACAAAGTCGATTCCCGCGCCGGCGGTTATCTTGCGGTCGGCAAGCTCACAGCGAGAGTAGAGAAAAAGCAGTCAGCCATCAGCGATCAGCAGTCAGAGAAAGTGGCCAGTGGTCAGTGGTCAGTGGCTAGCGAAGAGAGGTCAGGGGTCAGGGGTCAGGGGGCAGGGAAAGTGGCCAGTGGTCAGTGGTCAGTGGCCGGTGAAACAAATCCCAAATCCCAAATCACCAAATCCCAAATATCTAATCCCCAATCCCTAATCCCTAATCCATCGTTTTCCCCGGCCCCCGTATTCGTCGTACGAACGCCGACTGCCACGGTGACCGACCTGGGCACGGAGTTCGGCGTGGAAGTTAAACCAGACAAGACAACCACGGTCCAAGTGATTCGTGGCGTTGTGGAAGCGACTCGCGACGCTCGAACCGGCGGCGTATCCGTCCGTGAGCGGCTTGTGGCCGGTGAAGCAATTCGTTTCTCTCCCACCCTTTCCGCTCCGCCGCAACGTCTGGCTGGAAGTTCGTTAAAAATGGTTTTGGCTCCGGATATTCGGGCTGCGTTACGCGAGGCCAATGAAGCACGCGAGGCGCAGCAACTGCTCCGCCCAACGGGTCTTGTTGCCTCGGCCTATCATTGCGTTTGGGACATCGATGGACAACTTCTGGCTGAAAACGACCGTGAAAAGGCGTTTCTGGTAGCCACGGACAGCTTCTTTGGTCGCGGTGAGAAAAACGAAGGACCTCGCAGCAGTTTCGATACATTTGCACAGGGATTAGGGATCAGGGATTGGGGATTAGAAGAAGCGGGAGGAAAAAATCGGAAAACCGCCAAATCCCAAATCCCCAATCAGCAAATCTCCAATCCACAGTCTTTAATCCCGAGTCCCTCCACTTTCGTCGGTCTGCGTTATGGGCAACTGGTGCGTATGGATCGAATCAAAGTATTCTTGGGCCGCCAGATGGGCGACGGCGGCAATTGGGCGGCAATGCCTCGTGTGTTTATCCTTAAGAATCCGGTGGATACCGACCGAACGCCTCCGGAGCAAGATACGGCCAATTGGATCGAACTGCCCATGCGGCCATTGTTTGGAACGCAGTTTACACCGGCGCCGGACAAAAACCCCGGCGAGGTGATCGAGATTCCGCTGACGGGCTTTTCGGTCGAAGAGCGCACCGGGTACGGCTGGGCACTCGGCGGCGTCCCAGGCGACGGCCAGGCCGGCTACATTTCAATCACGGAGTTGCGGGCGTACACCACGCTGCCCAAGGACAAAAATGCCGAGAAAGGAGGCACATCGCGATAGAGCCCTAACGGGTCGTCGCCCAATTCTAAGCAACGAGGATTAAGCATCAATAGTGTTCGTAAACCGTATCGCCCGGGATATTGCTCTCAGAATGTTCCTGAGACCCGCGAACGGTTAGATCTTCGCAATGTGCGAAACTTGAACCAAGGAGTATCGTCCGATGTGTACGAAGAGCAAGTTAGCGTTGAGTGCGTTTGTTTTGGTGTTGATGGCCTGGGGAGTTGTTGCTCCCACAATAGGCTATGCAGATATTGTTGATCCGGCCAATGTCAGCATTGTCACCAACGGCTATTACCGTCCCGGGTATCCTGACGGCGGCGGCGCTGACAGTTACTACAACATCTTGAACGTCTTCAATGGCAGCGGCCTAACACAGTTGGACGCCAACAATCAGGCGGCCGCTTGGAATAGCTGGTTTGGCTGCCCAAGCAACTATTCCGATACGACGGGCGGCGGTTACAGCCTATGGCAGAGCATCGAAATCCCCTCGGCGACGGCGGAATTGGTGGTCGATCTCGGCGGGTTGTACGCCCTCAGCGGGCTGAGAATATGGACGGGCAATATGTATCCCGAGACTGGGCGAGGCGTCTACCAGGGGAAAGTCGCCTACTCAACAGACGGCAGTACTTGGGGAATGGCCACCAGTTTCACGCTTACGGAAGCCCCGGGGGATACGACCACGGTTTTCGGCGATTCGATCAGCAAAAACGGCAGTAATGTCCGCTATGTGAAGTTTACCAATTTGGTCCCGTTTGCGGGACACTACGATCCTGATCCGACCTATCACGGTGGGTACAACGATATGATCAGCCTTTCGGAGATCCAGTTCGTGACAGTCCCCGAACCAGCTACGACTGTGATGCTAGTCTCGGGAATTGCCGGCCTGCTGGCCTACGCGTGGCGGAAGCGCAAATAGCGGTGTTTGGGATGGATCCCACACAAGCTCATTTTGCAGACCGTTAGCCGGTGGGATGGCTCATCGGCTAACCGGTTCTGCGTTTGCGCTGATTGCCCGGCGGCTAATCAGAAATTCGTTCCTAATAGAGAAGAGTCCCCAACGAAGAATGCACAAGATGAACAATAAGATCCACGGGATGATCGTCGTGTCGGCAATGTGTCTTTGGCTCGTGGCGGCAACGGGCAATGCAGCCATTTTATCCAGACTTGAACAGGGCCAAAGCTTGACCATTTCGGCCATCGGTACAAGCTTGACCGCGGAAAAAACAAATTTTGGAGATGGTTTGTGGTTCAACAAATTGGGAACCTGGTTGAACACGAAGTACCCAGGCAAAGTCACGTTGGATAACGAGGCTTACGGCGGTGCTTGTTCGCAAACCACAGCCGGCACCTATGCCCGGAACGGTTTGAGTGCCCAGGACGGCGGTCCGGGACAACTTGCTCTTGCATTGGCCCACAGCCCCGACGCAATTTTCATCGAATTCGGCATGAATGATTGCGTTACGCACTTTGGCGACATGACCCAATCGGTCGGCATTACGACAACGATGCTGCGAAACAATCTCCAAACGATGATCGACCAGATCAAAACGTGGTCCGTGAAGCATGAAAAGTCGGTGGACATCATCCTCCTCACAATGAATGATGAGCCTGGAAGTGATCGCAGGAAGAATTTGCCCGACTACTATGAAACTTGTCGCGATGCAGCGAAAGCCAACGGACTGCTGTTGATCGACAACTATCCCGATTGGGTAAAATTGCATGCTGACCAGCCCTCGACATGGCAAAGTTACGTTACCGACGGCGTTCACCCTAATGAGGCGGGCACCAATGCCATCATCATGCCAAATGTTCAGAAAGCGCTATTGAGTCAAGTGCCTGAGCCTAATTCCAAAGTGCTATTGAGTGCGGGAGCAATCTCTCTTTTGGCTTGCAACTGGCGAAAGTGCATTTTTGCGGACAAATGGTTGCATCGCAGGGTACGGAGCAGCCGCCGGCTAACTAGGCCGTGAATTTTTAGAATGTGAGTTAAAACAATTGTTGCTCTGGATTTTATAAACACGAATCGTATCGAGATTAACCTAAGACCGAAACTTCGGAACCATTTCTTCCGCTCACTGACAGGAGAGCGCCATGTCGAGAAATCACAGATCGAAAGGCTTTACTTTAGTCGAGCTTTTGGTGGTTATCACGATCATCGGTATCTTGATCTCGCTCTTGCTGCCGGCCGTGCAATCGGCGCGCGAGGCAGCGCGACGGATGCAGTGCCAAAATAATCTGAAGCAAATTGCGTTGGCGGTATTAAACTATGAAAGCCAATGGCAAATCTTTCCGCCAAGCTCTAGTTGGCCGTCGGGCGTTAACCCGGACGACCATGGCCAGTTGGGCAACTACCAGGCCAATTGGGCCATTTTGACGCTACCTTTTATGGAACAGCAGTCGCTCTACAATATGTTTGATCTGACGGCGCCCATCTCGGGCAGCGGCAGCACCTCGAACATGGCTGCTCGTGTAGTGCAGCTTTCGGTCATGCTTTGTCCTACCGATTCGCACAACCGCGAAGCGTTCATGGGCAGTCAGAACTCGGCCACTTCGGCCCTGGGCGACAATTGGGCCCGTGGCAACTATGCCGCCAATGCCGCCTTGGGGCAGATGATATCCGGTACGGGATATCTCAACTATGCGGGCCTTCCAACATCAACCGGCTGGAACACTTCGTACATCCGCGGCGTGATGGGTGCGAATTGCGCGGTCACGATTGCACAAATTCGCGACGGCACGAGCAACACGGCACTGCTGGCCGAAATTCGTGCGGGCGTGACCAACTTTGATTCGCGCGGCGTTTGGGCCCTTTCAGGCGGCAGCAGTGCGCTCTGGGGACATGGCGGAATCATCGGCGACGATTATGGTCCCAATTGTTCTTATGGCGCCAGTGACGATGTTTTGGCCGGCACTGCGATTGCTTCCGCTTTGGGGGGAAGCAACGGACTTGTGAATGAAGGCATGCCGTGCTGGGACAGCCTTACGGCCGACAACCAGCAGACGGCTCGCAGTATGCACGCGGGAGGCGTCAACGCGGTTTTTGCCGACGGCAGCGTGCATTGGATCGGTGATTTTATCCAGGTGTTGCCCAGCACTTCGACGAATTTATCGGTTTGGGATCGGTTGATGGCCTCGGCCGATGGGATGCCGACAGACAGCAATGCGTATTAAAAGATTCGTTTGACGGCCGAAGTGTCTCTTGCAACCGGGCGGGCTCTCCCGTAGCATGATCGCATGGAAATCGGCGATTTTGCATCACCACGGGAGATTTTCGATGTCCCTTACGCAGCTTATAGTTACGACGACGTTCCTGTTGGTCTCGATGGCGTGCATTGCGCCGGCGGTTTCGGCCGGGGAGAGTGAAAACGACGCCCGGGCAAGCCGGTTTGTCCAATACTACGAAACCACGGTCCGACCGCTGGAGATCGAGGCTGCCCGGCTGTTTTGGAACGCGAATGTCAGCGGCAAGGAGGCCGATTTCGAGAAAAAACAGGCTGCCGAGGAAAAACTGAACGAGATCCTTTCGGATCCGAAGAAATTTGCCGAGTTAAAGGCGATTCGGGAAGGGTATCAAACAAGCAATGCGCAGGCCGATCCGATTTTGAAGCGAGAAATCGAGATCCTCTACTTGGGTTGCTTGTCGAAACAGGTCGATTCCAAGCTATTGCGCAAGATGACGGCCAAATCGAACGCCGTCGAGCGGGCGTTCAACGTCTTTCGGCCCAAGGTCGATGGCCGCGAGATGAGCGACAACGGTATCCGCCAGATCTTGCGAGAATCGCTCGATAACGATCAACGGCGCGAGGCGTGGGAAGCCGGCAAGAAGGTCGGCCCGGTCGTGGTCAAAGACCTCTTGGAGTTGATCACGCTGCGAAACGAGGCCGCCCGAAAATTGGGGTTCAAAAACTACCATGCCATGCAGTTGCGTTGCGGCGAGCAGAGTCAGGAGCAGGTGCTGAAGCTGTTCGACGATTTAGACCGATTGACCCGCGAACCGTTCCATCAGGCGAAAGCGGAAATCGATGCGGCATTGGCCAAGCGTTACGGCGTCAAGGTTTCCGAACTGCGGCCGTGGCATTATCACGATCCTTTTTTCCAAGAAGTGCCGGCCGTCTTGGGTGAGCTGCCCGACGCGGTCTACAAACCGCTCGATACGATCGAAGTCTGCCGGAAATTTTATGGCGGCATCGGGCTGTCGATCGACGACGTTTTGAA
>CAZNMP010000089.1:0-9220 GCA_964573875.1 uncultured Planctomycetaceae bacterium
GTCATCCATAGCCGCCCTCCGAAACGGGATCGATCCAAACGGGCTGTGGGGCGTGGGGGAAGACGAGCGTCATTGAAGCAGAAACTGCGGGCAACGCTTACCGGAGATTGAAATGAAGAAACGCACTATTGGGCAAGACTGGAGATTCGTTAAAGATTCCAACGTCGAAGAATATCAGTGCGGACTGTGCGCCGGTGATCTTGTGCGTCTCCGCAAGGATATTGCCGTTGTAGACCATAATAGGAGGCCAACTGGGGTTGTCTATAAGGCTGGTGAGGTGTGGATTGTCACACAGGGCTTCGCTGAGGAACCAGGTGTGGTGTGGTTGCGCCAGCATGACGGAGAACCTCACACGTGGAACGATAGCCCTTCGATTTGGGAACAATTCGAGAAGGTATCGGAAAGTAAAGACACGACCGTCTTACGAGAACAGATAGCAATTAACACTAGACAGTATTACGCAGGAAGAGATTAAAGTGACCAGAAAAGGACCAGAAAAGGGACCAGAAAAGGGGACATCACTGATATTGATGGAATGGGCAAGAGATGATAGCGTGGCACTATGCCACGAACTGCTCGATCTGTTGAAGCGGGTACGATTTATCACGTTCTCAATCGAGGGAACGGTCGGATGCGGTTGTTTCATAAGGCGGGCGACTACGAGGCGTTCGAGCAGGTGCTGGCGGAGGGTTTGGAACGTTATTCCGTCGAATTGCTGACGTACTGCGTGATGCCCAACCACTGGCATCTCGTGGTCCGGCTTGGCGGCGATAAGGCCCTGGGGCTTTTCATGGGCTGGGTGGGCGTAACACATGTCCGCCGTCATCACGAACATTATCACAGCCGAGGCGGAGGACACCTTTACCAAGGCCGATTCAAGAGCTTTCCAGTCGCCGAGGATGATTGTTTTCTGGCTTTGTGCCGCTACGTCGAGGCCAATCCGTTGCGCGCTAGTTTGGTGGAACGGGCTGAGCAATGGCAATGGAGCGGTCTTTGGCGACGGCTGCATGGTTCGAGCGAGTTACGATTGAGTGCATGGCCCTTGGAACGACGGCGAAATTGGGTTGCCTGGATCAACCGGGACTTGAACGACGAACACCTGGAAGGTAGCTCTACCACTGGGCTTTGCCGGTGTCGGGCAGGCTGCTTGTGTTCAGCTTGTCGCTTTTTTCGCATCCCAATCTCTTGCGGCGTCATCGTGGTATACTTTGATGGAATGCAAGCGAATTTTCGCTCTCCGACTAGAGAACAGGCAAAGCTGGTTGGTCTTTATTGCGTCCTACATTGCTAATGAACCGTTCCGCGGCCGATTAGGCCAGCAAACTCGGCTGAAACAGCCGTGTTTGCGGTTGAAGCTGGAACTTTGGCAATGTCGGTATATTGTGTCGATTCCTCACAAGAATCTGCCATCCAACAATAAAGGACCTCTAACAAAACCCTGTTATCCTTGCCCGCAGCCTTTTCAAGAGCTTTTCGGGCGAGGAGAGTTTTGCTAGAGGTCCTAGTGCGTTCTACGTTACCAATAAACGCGATTGTGTTACTTCGTTTCCAAGACGATGACCGAAGCAATCGCATCGGGGGCTTGGGCGGGAACGGCGATTTCGATGCCGTCGCCCGCGGGCGTTACGGCCAAAGCGGCATGATTGGCATCGGCCAACAAGTAGGCGGCCTTAACATTCTGAGCGTTCACACCGGCGACCGGCAGCTTGCCGTTCGGCCAATTGAAGACGTGCAGATACAGTTTGCCGGGCTTTTGGGTAACGCGTCCCCATGCCGGTGATTTGGCAAAGGGGCAGGCGGTCGTGCCGTAGATGGACTCGCCGTTGACTTTCATCCAGCGGCCCATATCGCGCAATCGCTCGACGCTCGGGCCGGGGATCAAACCTTCGCTCGTGGGGCCGACGTTCAGCCGATAGTTGCCGCCTTTGCTGGCGATGTCGATCAGATTGCGAATCAAATCGGTCGAGGATTTCCAATGCTGATCGTTCTTATTGTAGCCCCAGTGGTCGTTCATCGTCATGCACGATTCCCAATCGACGCCCGGCAGTCCGCCGGCGGGGATCTCTTGCTCGGGCGTGCCGTAGTCGCCGACCACGTCGTCGCCTTTACTGAGGCCTTGCATTCCTTGACGATTTTTGCCGACGCGGTTGTTTACAATCACGTCTTTTTGCAGGCTACGGCAGTAGGCATAGAGATCCTTGCCACGCTCTTGGGTCCAGGTGTTCTCCCACTCGCCGTCGAACCACAAGATGCCCAACGGGCCGTAGTTGGTCACAAGTTCCTTAAGTTGGCCTTTCATGTATTGCACGTAACGATCCATGTCTACATCGCCCTTGGCGACATCGTTCCAAGCGCGGCGCGGCGTATAGTTGGGATGGTGCCAGTCCATGATCGAATGATAGAAGCAGAACTTGATGCCGGCTTCTTTGCAGGCCGCGGCCAGGTCCTTCATCGGGTCGTGCTTGTAGGGCGACGACATAATGCTCCAGTCGGTCAGCTTGGTGTCGAACATGCAAAAGCCGTCGTGGTGTTTGCTCGTGATGACCAAATACTTCACGCCCGCATCTTTCGCAATTTCGACCCATTCCTTGGCATTGAATTTGACGGGATTGAATTGGTCGCGGAATTTTTCATACTGCGATACGGGCATTTTGGTTTCTTCCATGAACCACTCGCCATAGCCCTTGTTGCCGTTCCATTCACCTGCCGGAACGCTATACACGCCCCAGTGAATGAACATGCCGAACTTCGCCTCGCGGAACCAAGCCATCCGGGCGTCGAATTCCTGCTTCGATTCCTTGGCCGGAGCGTCGGCGGCCGGCGATGCCGTGGCATAAGCAAGCGATAAGACAATCGCAGCGAGAAACAGGCTAAGTGATTTGGACGTGGAACAAGCTCCTGATGGAAATGGCCGAAAAAAGGCGTGAAATATGGGGCATACGCGGGCTAGGTGCAAATTTGCCAAGCACAAGCCTCAATTACTGATTTTACGCTAAAATCCGGGGAACAGCAAGTCATGGGACCGGATGCTGGACAGGTGTGTTTGCGTACTAAAAAAAGTTGACTTTGCCGCGATTTTTTGGTGTAATTCAAGTATGAGCAATCTATTTATCCACATTGATCGTCGGCAACTGTTAATCGTTTTGGTTTTCCTGGGGCAAGTTGCGGTCGCTGCACCGAATGCTTCGGCCGTCGTGCTTTATTCAACCGCCACGCGGAATACCACGGCCCCATCCGTCGAAAACGGATTGGCCGGTTGGAATCTTCAAGCCACGTTCGGCAGCTTCCTCGTCACCCCGATTGATTCGGTCCACTTCATCGCGGCCAAGCATATCTCCTCAAGTTCGACCGTTACTCTTGGTGAAGATACTTACAATGTTGATACGACTTACCGAAAACCAGATCCAGATAGCGACCTCTGCATCTATCGAATTTCATCAGGGAAGTTTTCGAGCTACGCTCCTCTTTACAATGCCATCGTCGATGGCTCTGAGATCGGGAAGACATTGACTGTTTTCGGCCGAGGACGAAAACGTGGCAGTCAAGTAGTCGTCAATGGAGAATTAAGGGGTTGGAAATGGGGAGCTTTAGACGGTGTGGTAAGCTGGGGACAAAACGTCGTCACGGGCTTTGAAGATTATAGCACCACTTCCACTGAATCCTTGCTCTATTTCGACTTCGACAAAAACGGCATTACGAACGAGGCGGGGCTCTCGGAGGGTGATTCGTCGGGCGCCGTATTCATCAACTGCAACGGCACCTGGAAATTGGCCGGGATCAACTTTACCGTTGACGGTCCTTGGAAGTATTCCAGTACCGACACGACCGCCTTCAATGCCGACATCTTTAATGCACAAGGCCTCTATTACGAGAAAAGTTCGGGCAATTGGGTGGAATATCCCTTTGCCAATCCCGGGGCCGCTTATGCATCGCGCATCTCGGATCGTCTGGAGTGGATCCAAGCAACGATACCCGAACCAGGTTCGGTTGTTTTGCTGGTCACGGGCAGTTTTGCCGCATGGCTCATTTGGCGTCGGCGTTCCGCCGCATCGCGGTGCTAGCGCCGGTTTTCGATTTCGCCCAGCAATGCGTCGGGCGATCGTTATTGCGACAAAAAAAGCCGCTACCGGATCATCCGGCAGCGGCTTTGATGTTTGTATATCCAATCGCTTTCCGTCTTGTGCAATACGAAGCTAAAATAAATTATCTTCGCGGCTTGAAGACGCAGACGCTTAACGGCGGATAGGTGATCTGGAGCGACGCCGGGCGGCCGTGGCAAGGAAGCGGTTCGGCCATCAGGCCTTTCCCGTTGCCCATGTTGCTGCCCGCATAGAACGACGAGTCGCTGTTGAAGACCTCGTCGTACCAGCACAATTCCGGCACGCCCAACCGATAGCCGACGCGCGGCACCGGCGTGAAGTTGCAGGCAACCACCACGTAGTCGTTGGGATCTTTCGCCCGTCGCACGTAGCTAAGCGTGCTATCATCGTGATTGTGACAATCGATCCACTCGAATCCGCGATAATCGAAATCGACCTGGTGCAACGCCGGTTCGCGGCGATACAGATGATTCAGATCGGCGACGCACTTCAACAAACCCTTGTGGGTATCCCATTGCGTGAGATCCCATTGCAAGCTGGTGTCGAAGTTCCACTCGTTCCATTGGCCGAAGTCACAGCCCATGAACAGCAGTTTTTTGCCGGGATGCGTCCACATATAACTGTAGAGCAATCGCAGGTTGGCGAATTTCTGCCAAAGGTCGCCGGGCATTTGATCGAGCAACGAGCCTTTGCAATGCACCACCTCGTCGTGCGACATGGGCAGCACGAAATTTTCGTGGAACGCGTAGATCAAGCTGAACGTCAACTCGTCGTGGTGATACCGCCGATGAACCGGATCGTGATGCATATACTTGCGTGTATCGTTCATCCAGCCCATGTTCCACTTCAAGCTGAACCCGAGGCCGCCGAGATACGTCGGCTTCGACACGCCGCCCCAGGCGGTGGATTCCTCGGCGATCGTCAAAACACCCGGATGCTGAGCGTGGGCCTGCTCGTTCATCTCTTTCAGGAACGAAATGGCCTCGATATTTTCGCGTCCGCCGTATTGGTTGGGCAACCAATCGCCTTCTTTGCGACTGTAGTCGAGATAGAGCATCGAAGCGACGGCGTCGACGCGGATCCCATCGATATGGTATTTGTCCATCCAGAACAGGGCGTTCGAGGTGAGGAAATTGCGCACCTCATGACGGCCGTAGTTGAAAATGTGCGTGCCCCAGTCGCGATGCTCGCCGCGCCGAGGATCGGCATGTTCGTAAAGAGCCGTGCCGTCGAACTGGCGCAGACCGTGGCCGTCGCGAGGGAAGTGGGCCGGCACCCAGTCGAGGATGATGCCGATGTCGTTTTGATGCAACACATCGACGAAATACATGAAATCCTGCGGCGTGCCGTAGCGGCTTGTGGCTGCGTAATAGCCGACGATCTGGTAGCCCCAACTGGCCGACAGCGGATGCTCGCTGATCGGCATCAGTTCGATGTGCGTATAGCCCATCTCCTTGCAGTAGTCGGTCAACTGGTGGGCCAAATCGCGATAGCTCAGCCAGCCGGTGGGGTTGTCGCCGGGCCGTTTCCAACTGCCCAGGTGAACTTCGTAGAACGAAAGCGGCTGCTCGAGCCAGTTGGTTTTCTGGCGATGCCCCATCCACGCGGCGTCGTGCCAGGTGTAGCGGTTCAGGTCGGAAACCTTCGAGGCCGTTCGCGGGGGCAATTCGGCGGCAAATCCGAACGGATCGGATTTTTCGAAAACGTTATCGTGATGACGGATCTGGTATTTATAGAGCGTTCCTTCGCCCAAGCCCGGCACGAATAATTCCCAAAATCCGCTGGGAATGTGCTTCTGCATGGGATGTCGGCGTCCATCCCATCCGTTGAAATCGCCGACCACACTGACGCTCGTGGCGTTGGGAGCCCAGACGGCGAAATTGACGCCGTCGACGCCGTCGATTTTGCGCAACTGCGCACCGAGCCGGTTGTAGCATTGCCAATGCCGGCCTTCGTTGAGCAAATGCAGATCGTAGTCGGTCAACAGGTGTGGGAATGAATAGGGGTCATGCATAGTCATGGTTTTTTTGCCGCCTTCTTCCGCCACCCGAAGCATGTAGCGCGACGACCCTTTTCCGTTGCCGTTGGGCAAGGGACAAATCGCCTCGAACAAGCCGGCTGGATGAATCCGCCGCATGGGCAACGATCGATTGTCGTGTGTGGGATCGACAACCCAAGCTTGCTCGGAGGTGGGCAAATACGCCCGAACCGCCAAGGCTCGCCGCCCCGCTTCATCCACTTCGTGGGGGCCAAGCAGTCCAAAAGGATTTTCGTGTCTTCCCGCAATCAACTGTCCGATCGTTTCCAAGGATGCCGTCGTTCGCACGCGAACCTCCATGTCAGTGAATCAGGGTTCAAGGTTCCAGGGTTCAGAGGCCAAGGGTTATGGATCCAGGGCAGAAATTCAGGGGGCGTGGGGGTCAGGAGATCATCCTTTTAAGCCGTATGCGGCTTTGCATGTTCCCAAACACCTATTCCCTATCAGCTCTGCCCTATTGTTCTTTCCCTAACCGCTTCTACACGCCAACACTTTCTGCCAAATGCGCGATGCTGCGACCACCCAGGTGCTGCACCACAGGGCCAACAACGGCGTCGTATATTTTAACCAATCCCGCTTGGCGATGTAATCCACCCATTTTTCACCGTTTTTGACCAGATTCCAGTGGGGACCTGCCAAGGAACCGTGCGGCGCGTCCATTCGACGTTGCTCGCAATCGACCCGGTGAAATTGAAGGATTCTGTCCATGCGCTGCCAGAGATCGGCGTCGCGTACCGGCGCCATCTGCCCAAAATACTCCCAACGCCAGTCCGCTTCGCGCCATTCCGCCATTCCAAACAGGATACCCTGTTCGACATAACGGCTTGCGCCAACCAGCGTTACTCGCGACGGTTGGTCCAGTGCCTCTAAAGCACGGACTACCGTCAACAGTTCTAACCGCTCACCCCAAACGTCGGGTTCTACGTCGGCAACCTCGATCACGGCTGTGCCGTCGATCGGGTGCAAGACGAACCGCCAGTGTCCAAACCCTTGGGTCCGGCCTGCTACCGTTGTCAGCAGGTAATGGGGCGTTGCATCATTCATCGGAGCTTTTTCGGTCAACACTATGGGGAAATTGGGCAAGGCTGCGCAATCAAAAAAACTGGTATGACGCTAAGCACCTTCACTAACGTGGGGGTGTTGCGTGTTTTATGGCGTGAAGTTTTCTGTAGCCGCCAGAGTAACCGCAGACGGCCATGTTTCACTTATCGGAACGCGCGACGCAGTTTCTCTAGTTTATCACATATTGGATATTGTTAAGAAGAAAAACTTCGGAGCGTTGAGAGGAGGATGGTGTGCCGATCACCAACACACAACTTATCTCTGACTAGAACCCAACAACGAGCAACAAGACCCCACATTGGCCCTTGCCAACAGTACTGATATAATACCTAGGGAAGCAGAGACCCTCTGTGGAGGAGTATTTCATGACCTCGAAAGAAGCCATTGTCCAAGCTGTTGAGGATCTGCCGGAAGAATGTCTCAGTGACTTGGCCCAATATGTTGAGGCGTTACGACGGCAAGCAGCCATGCAGGCTGTGCCAACGGCATCGGCTAGTGAGGCCGTGCTTGCCAAGGATTGGCTCCAGCCCGAGGAGGATAAGGCGTGGAGCGATTTGTAAAAGGCGACGTTGTTGTCATTCCCTTTCCATTCTCCGATATGAGTCAGGCCAAACGGCGACCGGCATTGGTTATCGCCAGGGCCGGCGGCAATGAATTGCTCCTTTGTCAAATCACAAGCCAGGCCATTCGCGATCGATATGCCGTGTCCTTAAACGCGGCTGATTTCCGGTCGGGTTCTCTGAACAAACAAAGCAATGTGCGGCCCAATCGGGTATTCACCGCTGATGCGAGGATTGTTCTGTATTCAGCCGGATGTCTTCACGATTCAAAAACTGATGCAGTCATTGAAAACCTCGTGACATTGCTGCGCGAAAAATAGAATATCCCCGGTACTTCGTGAACACACTCCACGCAACGGGAGAGCATCGGTTTGCTTGCCCCGCTCCACGCTTTTTCCCAATTAAACAACTGATTGGCCCTGAGTGTTTTGGCACGGCCATTGCATGTGGTTTTATTGCAGCGTAGGACGTTCGCAGCCGACCACCGGCACTTATCACCATTTAAAGTTGCGAAATGAAGCGGCAAGCAAAGGTTTCTCGGAATAAACATCCTTTTTCACACTTGCAAAACTGTTACAAAGTATTGGACGACCACTGCAATTCTTGCAGGGGCGGTTTGTAAGGGCGTAAAATCCTAATGGGGAGGGAAAAGCCATGAGAAGCAAAGTAGTTGCCTTCGTTGTTGCCGCACTCGCGGCAACGGTTCTGTCGCAGGGGGCCTATGCCCAAAAGGGCGTGGGCGATGATGTCGGCGTTGCTCGGCAAGCCGTTAAGCCGGAGCTCGTAACGCTCTCGGGCACTGTTTTGTCGGTGGAAACAAAAGTTTGCGAGAAGACCACCGGCCGTGGGCTGCTTGGCACCCATGTTTCCATCAAAACGGAAAAGGGCAATACGCTGATCATTGATCTTGGTTGGGCCGATGCCGAGGCCGTCAAGAGCGTTGCCGAAAAGCTGACGGTCGGCAAAGCAATCAGCGTGGTTGCGTTCCAAACCGAGAAAATGCCCAAGGATCGCTACGTGGCGAAGTCGCTAACGATCGACGGTAAAACGACCGATCTGCGTGACGAATATCTACGACCCGTTTGGGCAGGGGCCGGCGGCAAGATGCAGCAACCGCTAGGCCGCGGCCTAGGGCGTGGTTGGGGTCGAGGGTGGCGGCGTAATTAGCAGAAGTTGGAACTAGGGGTGCATCGACGATGCATCCCTAGGTTTTGCTATTTGCGTTTACAGCAGCGCCGTGCTGAAGTAGCGCTCGGCACGGTCAGGCAGGACGGTGGCGATGGTGCCGGGGATGCGTTTGGAAAGCTGACGCGCGGCCCAGACGTTTGCACCGGATGAAATGCCGACCAACAGGCCGAAGTCGCGGCCCAATTGGCGTGTGGTTTCGATGGCATCCTCGTCGGTCACTTCGACTACTTCATCGACCAGCGAGATATCGAGCACCGCCGGGATGAATCCAT
>CAZNMP010000090.1:0-9204 GCA_964573875.1 uncultured Planctomycetaceae bacterium
TTACTGGTGTACCGACTTCCTGGTGGTCCAACGAGCCATGGCCGCCGATTCCATGTCGGCCGCACGCCGCACGCCCTTGATCGCCGCGATTCCGAAAATGCTGTTCCCCGCCCTCGTCATTGTTCCCGGCATGGTGGCCCTCGTGGCTTCCCCCCGACCGACGGCCTCGAAAATTGAAACGCCGCCGGAATTGGCCACGGCCTTTACTCTGCCGCCGGCCAAAGGCATCATTCCGCCCAAGGTGGAAAAAGATGAACATGGCTACAATGTCCCGAAAATCGACAAGGAAACGGGAATGGTCGAGCCCGATTACGACTTGGCCACGCCCATGATGCTGATCCACTACTTCCCCACCGGCTTGCTAGGACTTGGTTTGACGGCGCTCATGGCCTCCTTCATGTCAGGCATGGCAGGCAATGTCACGGCATTCAATACCGTTTGGACCTACGATATCTATCAAAGCTATATTGCGCCCAACCGATCCGACAACCATTATCTATGGATGGGCCGCGCATCGACGGTTTTTGGCATCGCCATCAGTATCGTCGCCGCGTATGCCGCGACAAAATTCAACAACATTATGGATGTGTTGCAACTGGTGTTCGGCTTCGTGAATGCCCCACTGTTCGCCACGTTCATGCTCGGCATGTTTTGGCGGCGAGCCACGGGCCACGGTGCCTTCTTCGGTCTGCTTTCAGGCACGGCCGCGGCGGCCCTCCATCATGGGCTCACCATTCCGCAGGGCGCAACCACATGGCTCAAGGGCGGCTGGCTGGCCGGCGGAAATCCCGTCCATGTCTATCCTAGCGAAATGGCCCAAAACTTCTGGACCGCCATCTTCGCCTGGAGCACTTGCTTCATCGTAACGATCCTCATTTCGCTCTGTACGCGGCAGCAGAAAACCGAGGAAGACCTGCGCGGCTTGGTCTATTCTCTCACGCCGCATGTGGCCAAAGACGAAAATCTTAGTTGGTATGCCCAGCCCGCCGTGCTCGCCGGCGCCGTGCTTGCCGCTACCCTTGTGCTGAATATAATCTTTTGGTAATCGGAGACGCCCATGGACCTCGATATTCGCACCCCCATCGGATTGATGTTCGGCATCATCGGCCTGATCATGGCCGTTTTCGGCCTGTTTTCCGATAAAGCAATTTACGCTCGCTCGCTCGGCATCAACATCAACCTCGGCTGGGGATGCGTGCTGCTGGCCTTCGGACTTTTTATGTTGCTGATGGCCTACCGCGCAGCACAGCGATCGAAAAAGGGCGGCGATTCTCGCTAAACTTTTACAATAAAACTACCGCTTGCGGCTTCGCAAATGCCGCTTGCGGCTTCGCAACAAGCTCCCCTCGCCCGCAAAGCGGGAGAGGGGCCGGGGGTGAGGGCGGTCGGGCCTTACGAAACACGTAGGGCGGGTCAGGTGCAGCGATGGCCCGCCAATCAAAACCAATAACGCTAACGGCTCTCAGACATTCCTGAAAAAATAGCCGGGAGCTATCAGCTCCCGGAATGTGGCACAACGAGAGAGATTGGTCGGCCTATGTCGCGCGTTCTGCTGATCAACATGCCCTTCAACAATCTCGGCTGGCCCAGTCTGGGCCTAGGCCTTCTGAAAGCGGAGCTTGCATCGCGCAACATCCCTTGCGACGTGGCCTATTTCAATTTCAATTTTGCCGAATTGCTGGGCCTTGAACATTATCATTGGATCGCCGACCAATTTGCTTTCGTCCAGGGCGGCGAGCGGCTTTTCGCGAAACACTTCTTCGCCGACCGCCTCCCTTCGGACGCTGATTATTATCGTGAAGTTCTATTGGCGGCCGATCCCGAACTGGCCGAGGCCGACAACGCCGCCTACCTGGATACGGTCCGTTTTATCGAACCGTTTTTAGCAAACTGTATGAAGGCGGTCGATTGGTCTCGCTACTCCGTGGTCGGCTTCTCGACGACGTTCCAGCAAACCCTGGCTTCGCTGTGCCTGGCCCGTCGCATCAAACAATCTCATCCAAACATCACGATTGTTTTCGGCGGTTCGGCCTGCGAAGGGTGCGTCGGCGAGGAATTGCTCAAGCAATTCGCCGAGATCGACTACGTTTTCACCGGTGAAGCCGATCTGACGTTTCCCAGCAGCGTCGAGCGATGGTTCCATGAGGGATCTGCGCGGAAAAACGCTGATATTGCCCAAAAACGACTCATCCGTTCGGATTCAGGCCGACTAGAACACCTCGACGAACTGCCTTTCCCCGATTTCGACGATTATTTCGCACGACTGCAACAAAGTCCTTTGCGCGAGGAGATTCGGCCGCTGCTGTTTCATGAAACTTCGCGCGGTTGCTGGTGGGGACAAAAACATCAGTGCGTTTTTTGCGGCCTCAACGGCAGTCGCCGCACCTTCCGCACGAAAAGCGCCGACCGCGCCGTCGATGAACTGCGACATCTCGTTTATCGCTACGGCGTGCGCCGTTTTTGCGCTGCCGATAACATTCTCGACATGCGTTATTTCGAGTCGTTCCTGCCGATGGTCAAAAGCTCCGGTCTCGGCCTGGAATTCTCCTACGAAATGAAAACCAATCTGACACGCCCGCAGGTCGAAATGCTCCGCGACGCCGGCATGGGCTCTGCTCAGTTGGGGATCGAAACCTTTAGCACGCCGCTGCTTCGTCGCATCGACAAAGGCGCCACGGCCCTGCAAAATCTTCAAACTTTGCGATGGCTTTCCGAGTCGGGCATGGACGTGAAGTGGAATTTGCTCTACGGTTTTCCCGGCGAAGAGCCCGAAGAATATGACCAAATGGCCCAGCTATTACCCTCGCTCTATCATCTTGCCCCGCCGCTGGGCGTCGGTCGCGTGCGGGTGAACCGCTTCGCCCCTTACTTCGACCATGCCGAGCGATACGGCATCGTCAACATACGGCCGCAACAAGCGATGCGTTTCATTTATCCGTTTTCGCCGGACGTACTGGCACGGTTGGGCTACAATTTTGACTTCGATTTCGCCGACGGCCGCAATCCGCTCGACTATGCACAGCCGTTTCTGGAAGCCGCCCACCAATGGCAACACTTGGCCGGCACGGTTATGCTGCGTTATCTAGACCGCACGGACGGCGTGCTGCTGCTGACCGACACCCGCCCCGGCGCACAGGCGTTTCAGTACCGTCTCTCAGGCATCGATCGGGCGATCTACTTGTTCTGCGACGCAGGCCGAACGCTGCGCCAAATCATGGAACATCTTGCACAAGAATGCGGCAGCGATCTCCCCGATGAATCGACCGTCGCCCAGACGCTCAACCATTGGGTCTCTGATCGGCTAATGGCCTATCTGGACGACCATTACCTAAGCCTTGCCACGCATACTCCAGCAGCATAACCTCCCCTCGCCCGCAAAGCGGGAGAGGGGCCGGGGGTGAGGGCGATCGGACCTTGCCGAAAGATCCTAAACAACAAGACAGCCCGCTGCTTTATCGTGCAAACATCTCCCATAAAAGCCACTTGCGGCTTCGCAACAAACTTACTACTTCAACTCCACCCCATACGGCATCCACAGCAAAACCCGCTCGGAAAGCAACTGACGAAGCATCTTGGTTTGCCGCGCGATTTGGAACCATTCCGGCAGAAGCGAATCCAAATCGGTCGCCGCCGAGGGATCGCCGAACAGTTGCTCGAAGAACGAGCGGGCTTCGGGCAATACCATCAGATCAACGTCCGCGTCGGCCTTCAAACCGGCAGCCGTTTTGGCGGCCAATATCGCGTCTTCCAATGTGCCAAGTTCATCGACCAGTCCGATGTTCTTCGCCATCCGGCCTGTATAAACGCGGCCTTGGGCCAATTCTTCGAGCTTGTCGAACGGCATCTTCCGCCCCTGAGCCGCTTTGCCTACGAATTGCTTGTAGGTCTCTTGAAGCAATTCGGTCCAAGCTTTCCGCTCGTTGGGCGTAAACGGTTGATTCGACGAAAGCGAACCGCTATTTACTCCGCGGCTGATCACTTCGGTGTTCATGCCGAGCTTGTCGTACAGGCCGCGCGTTACCAGCTTCCCGCCGATCACGCCGATCGAGCCGGTCAACGTACCGGGGGCTGCGATGATCTTTTTCGCGCCCATCGCAATATAATATCCGCCGCTGCCGGCCACGTCGCCCATGCTGGCGATGATCGGCTTGTGCAGGCGTACCGTTTCACGCCAAATCAAATCGCTGGCCGTGGCCGATCCGCCAGGGCTGTCGATCCGCAACACGATGGCCGCCACGCGAGGATCGTCGGCAGCCTTCTTAATCGCCGCAACGACCGTCGAGGAACCGAGCGAGGAATTGCCGAACATGTCGCTCGCGCTCTTGCCTTCCATGATCGGACCGACGGCGTAAACCACCGCGATTTTCTCTTTTTTACCCGCCGATTCCGACGGCTTCCCGCCCATGAACAACTCCACGAGCTTCATCATGCCGCCGAAACCCGAGAAATCGGTATCGATGCGTTTTTTCTTGTAATTCGTAACCACATCGACAATGTCAACCTTTAAGGTCTTCTTGATCGCATCCTGCAATTGATCGGCATAAAGAACCTCGTCAATCAGCCCGCTCTTTTGAGCAGCCGCCGCCGAGAAAAGTCCTTGATCGAGCAACTGCTTCACTTGATAATTCGTCATGTGCCGGTCGGCTGCCAAGGTGGCGACCAGATCTTCGTAGGTATCGTCCACCAGCGCGTCGAAACTCTCGCGCAACGGCTTGCTCATTGCATTGCGGGTGTACGGTTCGGCCGCTCCTTTATATTTGCCCATCTGAAGGGCGTCGAACTGAAGGCCCAGCTTATCGAGCAGCCCCTTGTAGAAAGTCACTTCCGCCCGAACGCCGGGAATAATCAACATGCCGGAAGGCGGCATCACCACATGCTCGCAAGCGGACGCCAAAAGATACTGGCTTCCCTCGGCCGTTGTCAGCTCTGCATAAACCGGCTTGTTCGCCTTGCGCAATCTGGCAATCGCCGCCCGAAGCTCAAAAATCTTCGCCCGCCCTACGGCCAAACCGTCGATCTTCAACCACACGGCCGCCACATCCTTGTCCGCGGCCGCGGCATCGATCCGTTGAATAAGGGCCGCCAACGACGGCTGCAATTCGCCGAACAAACCAGGCGCAGTCGCCCCTTCGGGATACTCGCCTTTCAATGTCAATTGCACAACCTGCTTTTTCGACGGCTTCTCAACCGGCGCCTTAACTCCAACAGGTTTGATCACGGGCTTTTCGACTGGCTGAGCGACCACGGGCTTATCGGCCGGCTTTTCCGCCGGTTTGGCGTCTGCCTTTTTCTCCTCAGGCTTCGCAACCTCCGACTTTTCAACAGCCTTCTCGGCCGGCTTGGCTTCCACCTTCTTTTCTTCAGGCTTGGCAGCCGGCTCCACGGGCTTCACACTATCATTTGCCGGCTTGGCGCTGTCGGCCGTTGCCTTCGCGCTCTCGGCTTTCGCCTTGGCCGCGGCAGCTTCTTTTTTCTTCTTGTCTTTGTCGTGACGACGATGCGACTTGTGGGATTTCGGCGCGGCCTTCTCTTCCTTGCCGGTTTGCTGATCCGCCTTCGGATCCGCTCCCGTTCCCGCAACAGGTTTGTCCGCTTCAGGAGCAGCCTGGCTTGTCGAGACAAAAAGAACCGCAAAGGCAATTACACAAAACAGAACGGAGAGTCGTCGCACGGCAATGTTCCTTTGGATAATTTGGGCGAAGAGTAACGATCCCACATTATCCGAAGTCTACCTTTTTATCACGAATGTGAACAGAGAGGATGCAATTTTACTTAGCACTTGCATCTGTGCAGATCCCCCCTGTCTCTCACTTTCGAGAGTTCCACATACGGAAGATCAAACCGATCTGGTGCTTCTAGAGATTCAGCAACGTTGCATTTCAAAACGCTTACTGATCGAAACGCTGCTGCTGAAACGCCTTTTTGGCGTTGATTTCGAATTGATAACGGCCTACCTCCATCCATAGACAATAAATCGCCGTTAGAACTCCAATCAAAGCACAACCCAGAATCACGGTGTAAACCGTATTGGTTTCGCGACCTAACCAAATGCCATAGGGAACCAAACCCACCGCAATCAAGTAAAACGCCGTGGCATAAGAGAGAATGCCGCAAACGGCCAATATCAAGAGGATTACCGAAATGCCGCCGACACTGCCCCATTCAATATATTGGGACATCTTGCTGCGTTCCTTCGCCGATCCTTCCTCGACTTCCTCGTCAGATTCTGCGGCGGATTCATCGAGCGATTCAACCGACTCGGCAAGCTCTTCGTCCGAGACTGCGAAATCTTTGATTTCCGCAACCGGTTCGACGGCGGCTTCTCCCTCAGCGGGTACTTGCAACGCATCAAAGTCAGGGTTTTCGCCTTCGACGTTGGCCACAGTCAATTCTCCAGATCCTGCATTCTTCCGATATTGCCCTATCCCTTTATTATAGTTGGTGATAAGCCGCTCCGCCACTATGAATTTACGTCACCCCAAAAATAGCGGCCGTTTTGTGCAAAACCAAAGAATCTACCGTGGATCGAGAAGCCTTAAGCTCACAAAAAGAACTGCAGAACGACGCACACATACCACCCTTATGTGGTATGCCAACAAAGTGCCTCACCACCCATTGGTGCATAATACAGGAAAATCTTCCTACCAATTCTTCTCCGTTGCTTCTTCCCAATGTTCGTAAAGGCTCTTGGTAGCTGCCTGCTCTTCCTCCAACTGGAGCTTGATCTGGCGCACCCGTTCCCCATCACGAACCACATGCGGCAACGAAAGTTCGCGTTGCAACTCTTGAATGGTCGTTTCCCGTTTGAAAATTTCGTCCTCGATATCCGCCACCTTACGATACGGGAACCGGCGTTTGGGCGTCTGTTTTTTGGATTCGTCTGCTGCCTTTTTCGTATTGCCGCCCGATTTTTTCGATTTGGAGGATGACTTCGAAGGTTGCGCCACCGGCTTCGACGCGCCCTCGTCTTCCCCCATTACCGCCGAGTGCCCCAACACCGTTTGATAGGTGTCGTAGTTGCCCTCGATCGTTCGAACTCGATCAGAATCGAGCGCCAACATATGGTCGGCCACGCGATTGACGAAATACCGGTCGTGACTCACGAAAAGTACCGTGCCATCGAATTCACCGATGGCTTTTTCCAAGGCATCGCGTGCCCAGAGATCCAGATGGTTCGTCGGCTCGTCGAGCACCAGAAAATTGGCGTCCGAGGCGGCCAAGCGGGCCAAAGCCACGCGGCATCGCTCGCCGCCGCTCAAACTTCCAACCGTTTGCAGCGCCGTATCGCCCGTCAACCCGAAAGCGGCCAGCAGATTGCGGCGTTCCTGCGTGTTCATCTGCTTATGCTTCGGTCGAATCGCATCGACCACGGCCATCTCTTCGTCCAATTCGGTTTGCTGCTGATCGAAATATCCAATCGTCACACCCTGCCCCAGCTTGATTTGTCCCCGGTCGGGCGGAATACGTTCGAGAAGACACCGCAGCAGCGTTGTTTTTCCACAACCATTGGGACCATGCAACGCCCAACGCTCGCCTCGCTGAATCGACAAATCGACATTCTGAAACAGCGGCCGGTCATACGATTTTGCCAACCCTTCGGCCCGAATCACAAAATCGCCGCTACGCTCGGCCTTGGGAAATCGGATCGCAGGCGCGGCGATCTGTCGCGGCGCGGCCACGGGATCAATGCGTTCCAGTTTCTTCCGCCGATCCTCGGCTTGCGCGTGCTTCTGGCCATAGGTGTTACGGCGTATGAAATCTTTCGTCTTCTCGATTTCAATTTGTTGTTTTTCGTAGGTGCGTTGTTCCACCAACAGCCGCTCGGCCTTCTGCTGCCAATAGGCAGAAAAATTGCCGGTGTAGTTGTCCACCGTACCGTGAAACAACTCCAACGTGCGATTGGTCACCTTATCGAGAAAGTAGCGGTCGTGGCTGACAACCACAATGGCCGCCGAACTTTCCACCAGAAACTGTTCAAGCCACTCGGTAGCATCGATATCCAAGTGGTTGCTCGGTTCGTCGAGAATCATCAGATTCGGCTCGGCCAACAACAGCTTGGCCAGCATCAGGCGATTCTGCTCACCGCCGCTTAAGGATGATACCGGCTGGTTGTAGGTTTCTTTGCGGAAACGCAAGCCGTCGAGCACCCGCTCGATGCGGTGATTGATGTTATAGGCGTCCTGGCTCTGTAGTTCGTGCTGAAGATGATCATACCGGGCAGCCAGCCGTTTTTGCTCGACCGGATCCGAGGTGGCGGCAATATCGGCCGCCACTTCAAGAGCTTCCTGCTGCAAAGCCAGCAGATCGGCCAGCGCACTCTGCGCTTCATCATGCAAGGTGCGATCCGCATCGAAATGGGGCGTCTGCTCCAGATAGCCGAGATGGGCTTCATTGTGAAAGTCGCACGCGCCGGAGTCGGCATCGTCCTTGCCGGCGATAATGCGCAACAGCGTGGTCTTGCCGCTGCCATTGGGCCCCACCAACCCAATCCGATCGCCCGGGCGCACCTCGAAAGTCACGCCGTCCAATACTGGATCCGGTCCGTATCGTTTTTTTACGTCAACAACATCCAGAAGAATCATGGGCTATAGAATGCCATATTTCCGATTACGAAAGACCCCTCATCAATTCCTGGGTAGCGAATGAACCGAGGCCGACCAAATGGAAGCCGGAAAATAGGCAAATAACATCGATTAACTGATCATTATCAACCTAGATAAGAACAAGTATATCTTGATGTCCTCTAGGCGCAAAGGAGCGGCCGGTCATGGCAAAAACCACAACCGGCCGCTGATCTTGCGACGATTTCCAAGAGAAGGGGATATCGAGAAACACACCCCACTTCCTAGAGGATCACTCAACCAACATTGGGCTCAATAGGCTTTATAAAGCCCCGGGATCGGGAACGGATAGAAACCGTCGGGCCCCGGCAGGCTCTGCGGCTTCGCGTCCCATTCGATCTTCTCCGGCATTTCCGACGGCCCACGAGCGATGGCATCGTCCCACTTCACAATCTGGCCGGAATACGTGGCCATCCGCCCAAGCACCGCCGTCATGCTGCTCATCGCGCCGAACCAGCCCTCGTTCAATTTCACGTTGTTGCGGATCGCCTTGAACAAGTCGATATGCTCCTGATCGTAGGGATTGCCGCTTTCCAATTTCGGTCCCGCGCCATTGGCGACGCCGCGGACGCCCTTGGTGCCG
>CAZNMP010000091.1:0-9123 GCA_964573875.1 uncultured Planctomycetaceae bacterium
CCGGTGCGTTGGAAACGCCTCTCGATCCTGCCGTATTGCTGCCTTTCGGGATCCTTCTCGCAGCCTCGGCGGCGGCGATTCGTTTGGCCTGGTTCCTGCCCAAGGATTCTGAAGATACGCCGCGACTGGACCTCGCGATCATGATGGCCACCTCCCTATCCGCAGTCGCGTTGAGTGCCGGCCTATGTGTGCCTGGAACGTCGGCCCTTGCCATGACCGCGATCGGCGCACTGTTGGCCGTCGAAGAAACTTGGGCTTGGGGTCAACGGTTGCGGCATCGGCGCGAGCCAACCGCACCGATTCTGAAAACGCCGCGCGTGGTGCGGCTCGACCCCGCCCATGCCTCGTCGCCGCGAGTGGATCGCAGTGCCGCCGTCGCGCGGCCCACGCTCATGCTTGAGCCCGAAGTTGCCGAACCACTTGAAGACGTTTCCCAGCAACTTACTCGCAGCCGAGCGGCCGACGGCATCGAGCAGCTTTCCGGCTGGCTGCGGCTGGCATTTTCGGCCGACCAGCGGACCGGCAGCCTCCATGTGGCGTTTTGTCCGCCGTTCGAGTCGATGCCGGAATTGGAAGTCGAGCAAATCGACGGTCCTGAAGTCCGGATAAAAACGGCCCAACTGTTGACCTACGGCGCGCGTCTCGATCTGAAGCTCATCGCTCCGCTCGAAGAACCGGCCTCCGTACTCCTGCAATTCTCCGCCCGCACGACGTAAGATTATTGCTTGGCGTAATCTTCCAGTAACCAACGGCAGTTGATTACCTTTTCGGCCAAGTCGAGCGGCACATAGTAGTAGTGGTTCGAAGCTTCGAAGCCGATCCGCGAATCTTCGCTCGTCAGCGTGAAAAGCCGTCGCGCCAACACGATTTCCGATTCCAAGCAAGCCTTGATCTGTGTGAGCAAGGCCTTGCGTTGTTCGGCGGTCAGCGTGTTTGGCGTTTGAGCCAAGGCGTCCCGAGCAACCACGTAGCGCGTTTGGTTCACAACCGATTGGAAGTGAATGCATGCGGCCTCGGCAAAACGCAGTTCGGTTTGAGCATCGGCACGACGTTCGGCCGGAGCCTTTGCCGCGGCTTCTTTCAGCAGCGGAATGCCAGCTTGCCAACCCTGGGCCACCTTTTCATATTGCCCAGCGAATATCTCAACCGGATAAGCGCCGCGCCAAGCGGTTACGTCGTCATAGGGAATCCCAACCATCGTAGCGCCGTAGTTGGTCTTCACGCGATAGAGCGGATTGGCAGGCCCCATTTGCACGGGATTCGTATACAGTCCGCAGCTATAGGGAAACTGGCGGAAAGCCGTGCTGAAAGCCTCCCAAGCCTTGCGAGCCAAGGGGCCGCCCTCGGCTCCATAGCGCTCGGCTGCTACGGAATCCAAGACCTGGTCGATGCTCGGCGTAGGTTTCGCGAGGAATCGAGCCGCGATTTCCAAATTCGGCGAGGGATATCCGCCCAGGCTCCAACTTAGCATCATGCCGTCGACGCCGGCCGAAGCCAGATTATGACAATGTTCGGCCACGAGATTCATCACGGGCAGATAGGGCACGGAGGAAAATTCCCATGTGTTGTTCAACTGCATTTTGGCCGCTGTTTTAAGCCCCGCCTGCTTGGCCGCCTTCCAATGGCGCAGCGCACGCGGCCCCGGCCCCACGGCCGACAACGAATACTCGCCCACCGCAGTTTTGATCCCTCCGCGATCCAGCGGCAAGTCCCATTCGCTTACCGACATAAGCCAAGTGGATTTCGGCAGCTTGGCGATGATGTCGGACGCATCGGCATTGCCGCGCCATCCCCAATCCCACACCAAAACCTTTGCCTTGGGGTTGCCGCGATGCACGCCCTGCTCGATGATCGTGTTGACATCCGCCAGAATCTCCGCATCCGAACGATTCTTGCAATGGGGGCAGGATTTCCACTGGTAATGCGATGCGCAGTTCGTCAAATTTTCAGATGCCGTGATGGTAAACACGCCGCCCAGGTCCGGCACTTGCTGGAAGACGTAGGTCAAGGCGTCGCCCATCCACTGCCGCACGGCCGGATGCGAGGTACACATGGCCCGGAAGTTGCCTTCCTGCACGCCGGCCATGTCCGCCCGCCCTTCGACCTTAAAAAAGTCGAGCGGCATCATGCGAGGCTCGTTCATGTAGAGATAGATGCCTACCCCGTATTTTTTCGCCCGTTCGACCAACGTTCGCAGCGTGGCCAGACGTTTTTCACAGCCAACGCCGAACTCGGGAAACGCTTTTCCGCCCGGCGCTAAGTCGCGTAACACCACATGCAACCATACGCCGTTGACGCCCAGGTTCGACAGCCGCTGCAACAAACCGTCAGGAAACGGATCCAACGTCGGGTCGGAAAGCGGATCGCCATAGACAGCGAAATAGGAATAGATATAACGCAGGGATTCATCGGGAGAAGAAGCGGCCGTCTTAACGACCGCGCCCGTCGGCGCCCCTGCAATTGGCTTGCTAAGCTCGCGCACGAATTGGAACCGCGGTTCGGCCGGTCGGCGAATCTCGTCGCCGAAGTCGGCTTCCACGAGTTTTTTGATTTCCGCCGCACGTTGTTGAGCCGCCGCGTTGGGAGCAACGTAGTGCAACGGCTCGCATTTCGGCTTCACCATGCCAAGCTTGATCCAAAGGAAATCATCTTCCCGCAAGGCGAAGTCTAACTGCTCGGGCGTCATCTCGATCAGTTCCAGCAATTGTTCATACGGCAACAGATGCCAGTTGCGGCGAATGATTGAAATATAGCCACGCGTCTTGATCTCCGGCGGAATCGCCGCCGCCGGCGGAAGTCCCATCGATGCGGCCATCTCCAAGACGTTCTGTTCCGACGCGCCTAGCACCTTCGCTATCTTGGCCGTGGAAACCAAATTCCAATTGCGCCAAACGAATTCATGGACACGATCGGGAAAATGCCGACTTGCGATCGCCGCCGGCGCCGCCCCCTCGGGCAAGACCACCTTGGCTGCATAAACGCCATTGACGTTGTCCAACGCAAACACACATAGCAATGTCCAATAAATAGCTCGCTTCCACATCACTTTTATCTCCTGTGTAAATATACTATCCGTTCGTGCTAGTCGTTTCAGGTTGAAATCTCTATAGGTCAAAAGGGCCAAACGACGCTAGGTGGTTTGCCAGCCAGGACCATCGTCGCGCAACGTTGGGGGGCAGGGAAGCCATGCGGCCGTAGATGCTCGTCAGCGCCGCGGGAATCTGCTTCGGATCCTCGATCAAGCGGGCAAAACGGACGAAATCGCGGGCGTTTTCCGCGCCGCCCAACAGCGGCGCGGCTACTCGCCGGATAAAACTATCCACGTCCGCTTGGGGATTATTCGCACTGCCAAAATCGGCCAATGCAAGGTAGTTGAGTTCCGCCCCCGTACAGAACGGCGACACCTCACCGAACAAGGAAACGGCGTCAAATCCCGCTGCCACGCTTTTCTGGATCATTTTAGAGATCCGTTGGATGGCCAACTCGCCGCGAATCCCGCTCCAATAGGTCGAAAAATGCGCCCGCATGATGTTGCGATGGTCGGCATTGGAGACTCGTCCCTCGGCGGTCCACAGCGGGCCGTTCGGTCCGTCGTCCATGAACCGATCGCACACCCATTGAACGAAGACGCCTCGCGGAAATTTGGCCAACTCCGCATCGGCCCAAACCGGCTTCGGATCGCCAAAGTCCGGCGCTTTGTCGGGGCCTGTGTACGGTTGGGGACACGAATATGTTTCGCACACAATCCATGCGTCGGGAGCTACTGAGCGGATAGCATTGGCCGCCAAGGGGTACATCAGCGCCATATCTTCCCAGGAGAACCAAGAGAAGGGAGCGGGCGAATGCTTCCGCCGTGCCCGGCACTGTTTGCACTGGCAAATGCCGGTGTCGCCGGTCTCGATCTGCACGCCACCGAGCGGCAGATTTTTGAAAAGCCACGCCAGCGACTCCGCCATGAAATCCTGATTCGCGCGTTGCGACGGACACGCCTGATAGAATCCTCGCGGGCCAGGCGCGCCGGTTGTGGTGATGGTCGTCTTGGCACCATTGGCATCAACGTTGAAGCTCAACTTGTTGCCATCGGCATCGACAGCGAGAAGTTCGGGGTGTGCTTGCAGGTGCCGCTCCAGATTGTACGGCGAGTTGCCCTCGTAATACACTCCACCGTAGGCATTCAGCCCCACGCCGCACAATAGCTTTACGTTGGCCTTTGCAGCCACGTCGCATAGCCGTTTGGCCGACTCGAGACCTCCGTGGCAGTCGCGCAAGAGTCCCCATACGACTACCGCGTTGATGTTGTGCCGTCCGCACCATTGAAGCAGGGCCGTGTAATCGGCCACGAAAGCTTCCGTCGTGCGTCCATACTCGTTGCACGATCCATGCGTATGCGCGCCGAGACGATTCATCGCCCATTCCGTGCTGTGGTCCCAGGTCCAGAACATTCGCGTCTTGATCGGAGATTCACCTTTGGCTACTGCAGATGGAGAATCGGCGGCCACGGTCTGTCTGGAAGCTCCAGACGCGTCGATCATAGCGCCCAGGCCGCAGGCAGCGCCCCACTGCAGCATTTCGCGGCGACTTAGTGTGTTCATGGATACCATCTCCGAATAGGGTCACGATGTTCAAAAGTTTTCAACCAGGAATCACTACATACTGCCTGCAAGATTGTTGCCGACGCCGATCATGATGACCGAAATCGTCAGCAGAACAATGCCGATCCACAGATAAATTTCCGTGCGTCGGCTGACGTGTCTCCACTCGTGCAGCCACAATCCCCAGAGATTGCTGAAGATGATGATGGCCGCCATGTGGATGCTCCAACTGGCGAAGTCGAATTTACCCATTTTCGTGGTGCCCATACCATAGAAAAAGTATTGGCCATACCACATCAAACCGCTGATGATCGCAAGGAAATAGTTCATCGCCAGGGTGGAACGCGGCTTCAGCACATAATCGCCGAAGGATTTGTTCTTGGCACTCAGGATCATCGACGAGAAAAAGTTCGTTGTGAAACCGCCTCCCAATGCCAGAACGAAGATCGGTATATTCATAAACACCCGGGCGGTTCCGTATTCGACAGCTTCGATCGCCATTCCTTCGCCGGCTTTGATGGCCAGCGCCATGCTGGCGCTCATGATGCCGCCGAAAATGGCCAGGGTAAGCCCCTTGACGATGGCGAAATCCTTGACGCCTTCTTTCTTCTGCTCCTCTGTCAAATTGCGTTCTTTCAGCAAACCGGCAAAACCGCAGCAGGCTATGCCGGCAAGACAAACCAGGAATCCCAACAACACAATCCCGCCGGGCACGGTCGAAACGAGAACGTAGACCTTATGATCGAGAATCGCAGGCACAATCGTTCCGACGATCGCACATACGCCGAGCGAAATGGATTGTCCCAACGCAAGGCCTGCGAATCGAAGGCTCAGGCCGCACATCAATCCGCCGAATCCCCACAAAACGCCGAAGAAATACGCCCAGCCCATCGTGCTCCACGAACTGCTATGCAGGATGCCCCAGATGTCCGGCGTGGTGAGCAACCCGCCGACCGTCGGCATGATGATCCAGGCCACGAAGCCCAAGGTGATCCAATACGTTTCCCATGCCCAGTGCTTTACTTTATGCGAGGGCACGTAAAAACTGGCCGACGAAAGACCGCCGATCGTGTGCAGGATGATGCCGATAATTTGATCCATCGAATCTTTCCTATGCTACTATTCTCATCGATTGTGATTTTTTAACGACGCTTAGCGACCAACGGGAGCGGATTTTTCTATCCGAGCGGTAGCTCGTATTGGCCGGCGGCCCTTACCGCCCTATGTTCGTAAAAATTGCGTACTAACCACGACGCTCATGACTGCCTTCCGCTCGATCATCGCCGGACAACCGCCGGCCGCTTCAATCTCCATGAAACAACTCGGATCGCTATAAACGCTGTAGCGAACGCCTTTTTTGCCGGGCAAAATAGTCGGCGCGGCGTCGCGAATGTCGATATACGCTTGACCGGAAGACAACGGACTCGCCTTGCGCCGCACCTTCAATCCACGGCTCGGATCGCGAAATTCGATCCAGGGCACATCCGAGTCGATGGCAATTTGATAGCGCTGCGAGCCATCGGTCCGCGTGCGGCACAACCGTTTTTCCCACGTGCGTTGCCCGTCGCTTGGTTGGTCGTAGAGATCCCAAACTAACGTTTTTTTCGCACACGGAAACACCACCTCGCAACCAGGCCCGCAGTCGAACTGGCAAAGCGACCAAGGAGCCAACAGACAATCGCTTCGCCGTAGCGGGTCATGTCCGAGATAGGTGATGCTTTCGGTAACACGCACGGTAACCGCGTTTTTGTCCGACGTTATGGCGAATTTCCGCTCGAAAAGCGTCGGAATGCCAAGCCCTTGGTTGTTTACCAAGTCGATTTCCGCGCGAATCGAGGCTTTTTGTGCGTCGGCCTGCGTCACCAGAAACCGTGCCGCACAAAGTCCCGGCGGCACGCGCCATTTGCCGGTAGAATACTGATACCCCAGGGCAGTTCCCTCGGGCGCGGGCCAAAGTCCGTCGCCGCCGGGGTTTAGATAACGCTCCCGTGTGCTTTGCCCCGCGACGGCTTCCAGGTTCACCCGATTGAGAACTACACCGCCGAGAACGCCGAACCAGCGGCCTTCCATATCGAGCGCTACGATGGCCCCGGCGTCCAGATCGCCGACCAAATGGGCGCGTTTTTTCGCCTTTGCCAAGGCTTTTAGGAGTTGTTGAGCTTTCATGGTTACCATTCCGACGCCAATTGTTTCGCCGTCACGAACCGGCCGCCGCGCTGCTTGAGCATCGTGCAAACGCGATCCAGTTGCTTCACGGCCTTCGGCCCGCAATTCTTCACGATAAACGGCAGCGGCTTCACGCTGCTTTCGCCGAAATCGAGCGCGCCTTGCGGCATGGTATGGAATTCCCAGGGATGGAGATAGAAACATAAAACCGGCCGCTTGCCGTGCTCTTGCACATACGCAATATAGCTGTCGGCTTTCTCCATCAATGCGTTCGCGCCTTGCGTTCGATACAGCGGCCACTGATCCCGATCGCGCTGGAAAGGATCGTTGCTTTCCATGCTCAAGTCGCAAAAGTTGGGAATCTCGACCAACTTCATCTTGCCCGGCCTTGTCCAATCTTTCGTCGACGGATGGTACGGCGTGAACGGCTTACGGTAGAAATACAGCGGGAACGAAGCGTCGGCCAGATAGCCCAGCTTTTCCAACACATTCACCACCTGCGTGCTGCCCCAAAGCCGAGGGCATCGGAAACTGGTCGGCCGCACGCCGCTCGTTTCGCGAACGATCTGCGTGGCGATACGCAATCGGCCCTCGACTTCCGACGGCAAGATGGGCCAATTATTGGGCAACGGAAAAATCGGATCGCCCAGTGTTTCGTGGAACAAACCGTGGCAGCCGGTCTCGTGGCCGGCATCGCGCACGCGACAAACCATCTCGGCATTGTTCTCGGCGGCATGACCCGTCCAAAAAAAAGTGGCCTTGATATTGTGTTTGTCCATCAAATCGAGCAGGCGCGGCGTGCCGTGCCGAACGCCTTCATAATAAGGCGTGAACGAGCCGATGTCGGTTTCCATATCGAAGCCGAAAACCACGTCGAAGGCCGTGCCGTTTGTGCTTTTCGTTGTTGGTTTCTTTTTTTGCATTTGACTCAATCCGCTAGATTGCGTTGGGTATTATCGTTAGGCATACGTCTCGTTCCGAAGCTCCGGCTTCGGAACGCAAGGAGTATTGGGCTATCGTTAGACTTCGATCTCGACGATTTTACCGATCGGTTGCGACAAAACTTCCGCCCCATCCTTGCGAATCGCGACGCCGGTCTCCCAGCGGATGCCAAACTCCTCGGCCGAAACGAAGGTATCGACCTGAAAGGTCATGCATTCCTTGAGCGGATAGTCTGAGATACTTTCCATCCAAGGCGATTCGACTTCGATCAGTCCGGTGCCGTGGCAAGGGCCGTAGAGGTAGTTGTCGTAGAAGCCGCGCTGCTTGAACAGCTCGATATAGCGTTTGGCCACATCCGAGGCCATCACGCCCGCGCGAAGCTGATCGTAGGTCCAACGATGGGCTTCCAAGCCGAATTCGACAACCTCGCGTTTGCGGCCCACCAGTGGCCCCATGCTGATCGGCATCCCGATGCTGGGCGAATAGCCGCACACTTTGGCCGAAAGATTGAGTTGCACGATGTCGCCTTTTTGGATTTCGCGATACGTGGAGCGGCTAATCGCGTGCCGGGTCGATTTTTCGCTGAAAACGTACATCGGCAGCCCTTCGTATTCCGCCCCGTTTTCGTAGATCGCTTTCTGCGCGATGCCGACCAATTGCAACTCGGTCATGCCGGGCTTAATGGCGCGGATGACTTCCCGCGTGGCGATTTCCGTAATGCGAAAGCCCTCGCGCATGCACGCGATTTCGTTTTCCGACTTGACACCGCGCAGTGCAACCATGATGTCGTCGGCCCGAACAATCTCGCAATCGGGATAGCATTCCCTAAGCCCCGCTAATTGGACAGGATTGCTGACCAAATAACCGCCGACGCCGATTTTCAGTTTTTTGCCCGTTACGCCGATCGAGTTGAACACATCGGTATATTTCGACGCCTTCACCTCGGGATAAGCCGGGTCGGCCGACTCGCGGTATTCCATCAACTGGAAGATATTTTGAATCATGCTCCGGTCGGCCGAATATTTTCCACTTTCGGGCCCTACCATCAGCGCCGCCTTGCCCGTGGGGCCGATGGCCACGCCGGCGGTCTCGAACAGCGGCCAGAAATCGCTGAAATAACGCACATTGGCGTAATCGGCCTCGGTCGAGTTGACCACCAACACATCCAAACCATGCTGCTCGACCAGCTTCGCCGCTTTTTGGACGCGCTCTTGATATTCGGCTTCGGGTATACGAATGCGTTCTGCCATTACCATTGCTCCTAAGAGTTAGTTCTTGATTGTGTTTCTTACTGCCTAATCGAGATGAAAAACTTCGCGCAGCGGTTCTTCTTTACCTTTGGTGCTGTGATCGTTTTCACATTCCATCACTTCGGTCATATAGCGCCACCATCGTCGGCACTCATCTGTTTGCGCAATGCGTT
>CAZNMP010000092.1:0-5860 GCA_964573875.1 uncultured Planctomycetaceae bacterium
TGTGATCGCTGCCTACTCGCTTGAGCGTGCCGTTGACCGGGATAGCGAAGATCGCAGCGCCGGTTTTTTCGGCGGCGGCGAAAATATCGTCGATCCAAGCATCGGTCAGGCAGGGCCGCGCGGCGTCGTGAACGCAAACGAAGTCGGCCGTCGGCTTTACCCGGGCCAAGGCGGCTTCGACCGAGTCGGCGCGTTCGGCGCCGCCGTCGATCACTTCGATTTCCATGAATGCAATGTTCGCCGCAAATTTGAAATTGAAGTCGGCGCGATCTTCGGGCGAGATGAGCAGAATGGTTTGCACCACATCGTTGCGGCTTAAAAAACGTTCGGCCGAATGCAGCCAGATGGCTTTGTTCGCGAGCGGGGCAAAAGGTTTCTTATAACTGGAATCACGAAACCGGCTGCTGCGTCCGGCGGCAGGCAAAATCACGGCGAACTTGGCCACGGCGAATCCTTTCTAAGTGATGAGCGGCTAGGCGACAGAGATGATGAATGTTCAGCAAAGTATGGAATGGCAAGTTGCGGTTTTTGCCGCAAATCCGGCCTTCCGACGACCAACCCTTCGGGCCGGCGTCCGGGCCTCGGTTCGTTGGCCGCTATCCGCTATTTACCGTCGCCTTTTTTCCCCCGGTTTTTCTTGAGCCAAGAATCGAGTTTGCTGCGTAATTCCTCAACGCCCTTCTTTAGATCTTCATTCTCGCTTTTCTTGTCGTCGATGATCGTCGTCATCGCTTCGATGTTTTTCTGCAAAGCGGCAAGCAAATTTTGTTGGGCGGGATCTTTGACCAAGGAGAGTATGCTCTTGCGATTCTTGTCTTCGCCGCCGGCCAATGCCGTCAGGGCGGCGTTGAGTTGGCGTTTCATGCGCCGCCGGGAAACGCCTTGTTCGGCGTCCTTCGCCTCCAACTCCTTGACCATCTTCAGTTCATCGCTACAGGCATCGACGACGAATTGCCCGATAATGGCCGCGGTTTCCAGGGCGTTGATGCCGGCGGCGTTTGCGTAGTTCAAGCGTCCCAGCGATTCCGCCGCGATGCTCCGCGTGGATAGAGAGAGTTTGGCATCGGCCAGTTTTTTCACCAAGACTTTGAAGACGGCGTTGCTGTCGCCCAATGCGCCGAGACGCCCTAAAACGTCGATTGCCTGGGCTTGGATCCATTCGCGGCCGGCTTCGGACGGGCCTCCCGGCAAATCCTCGGCCGCTAATTTCAGCATCGCGGTGGAGAGCGTTTTTCGAGATTCGGCATCGGCGATGCCAAGCACTACATGACGGTGGATCCCGACCATCGCCGCCGCTCGCACGGCATCGGTCAGTTTTGCATTCGAGGCGGAAGCGACCAAAACGGTCAAGGCCTCCGGCAAGGGCGTTACCGGCGATTCGACGCTATTCAACTCGCCGATCATCAACATGGCATTGATTTGCACGGCCGGATGATAGGGGCCCGCCGCCAAGTTTTGCATGAACTCCAAGACCAAGGCGTTGAGATGGTCGTGGACCTCGGCGGCGTTGCTTTTCTTTTTCAGTTGATTCCCCAGGTCATCGCGGAACTTAGGCAAACCGGCAATGTCTTTTACCTGGGTCCATTTTGCAAGCACAAACTTATCGAAATACTCGTCGAAAAGTTCTTTCTCACCGGCGGCAAACTTGCCGTTCGTGAGCATCGAGTTGACTTTGGTGACGTTCTTTTTAAGGCCCTCGTCAACTTCCATCTCCTCATACTTCGTGCTGGACTGCTCAACGGGATCGTCCGCTACGACAGGCTCCTCAACAACGGCAGCCTTCTTGGTTACCGGAGTCGCGCCGAGTCCTCCAAGAGGGCCCGCGGCTTCCTTCTCTTTTTCCTTTTTGTCTTTTTTCTTGGTCGTTTGGGCCCAGGCGCCATCGCACAGCAAAATACTAGCGGCCAATGCAATCGCCAGCCAACCAAAAAAACGGATTCCAGGAACGCCGTTGTCGCGGAAGAATTTGGTAACCATAAGGCTCAATGGATCTTTCGTTGCAGGGTCGGGGAAGAAATGCCCACAAGAATAATATAGGCTACCAACGATACGGGAGGGGGTCAAGCTGAAGAGACTAGGGGGCCAGGGCCGAGCAGTTTGGGGCCAGGGCCGAACAGTTTTCGGTAGGGCGGTTCGAGCAACGCGATGGCCCGCCATTTTGCGAGGAATTCAAGGCCGTTCGAGCAACGCGATGGCCCGCCTACACATCCACGTTGTCTTACCTATTTTGACTACGGAAGTAACTCTAACCGGACTTATCGACCTTTCTCACCAAAATGTGGTTCTGGCCACACCCCCCCGTGGGTTGTTTGGGACTGTGAACGTCAATTTCTCATATTGACTTCAGGAACTAATGTTGCGACACTCCGTCGCCCCCGGAAATTACATCGAGGTGCAAAAGAACACAATTCCTAGACAAGGAGGTCGGAAATATGTGGAAAATGCAAAACTTGGCAATAGCAGCACTGTTGGCTGTTCTTGTATCCGGTTGCAGCAAAACAAGCACGGAGACGTCGGCAACACCGGCAGGAAACGAGACGGTTGCGCCCGCTAACAGCGAAGTTGCGCAAAGCGAGCCCAAGCTGGAAGCTCCCGCCGCTGCGGCGCAGGAATTTCTCGAAGCCTTGCGAACAGGCAATGATGAAAAAGCATCCGCCATGCTTACATCCGTCGCGCGGGAAAAAACCGCGTCCTTGAATCGTAATGTGACGCCGCCGGCCAGCGATACGGCGAAATTCTCCGTAGGCAAGGTTGACTATATTAATAACGACGGCGCCCGGGTCGCTTGCACCTGGACGGATCTGGATGAAGAAGGCCAACCGAAAACCGACGTAGCCATTTGGGTGCTTCGGTGCGAGGAAGGGAAATGGCGCATTGCAGGCGTGGCGGCCCAGGTGTTTCCCGGCGAAGCGCCGTTGCTGCTGAATTTCGAGGATCCCGAAGATATGTTCCGCAAACAGCAATGGGTGCGCGAGGAAATTCGTCGTCGCATCGAATCGGGGGATCTCCAAGCAAAGGGTACGGAAAAAACAGAAAATCCCATCCGTCGTTAGAGGAAATTTAATTACTTGTTTTTTAAGTTTTTTCTGGCATTCACCACGTAATGGGGTGAAGTTTTCGTGAGTTTCGGCGATAAAATGTTGCCCCTAAGGGGATGCTTGGTTGCGATGTAAGTTCTTGCTTTGCAAATACTTATTCAAAATAAGAAGGGGGGATTAGACGAAAAATCCCCCCTTTTTCCTGCGCAAAGCATTTGCCGGTTAAAATCGTAACCTAGTCTTTTCTATCTAACCGGACTATCGTACCCATGATAGTGAGGGGGCTGTGAGCAATCATTCCCTTGCCCCCCTGGTTGACAACAAGAGCAACTATGCTAGCTTAAACGTCCTAAGCTGTGCAGACGTTACCGTCACGTGCAGCCGTCATAGCTTGAACAGGGAAAGTGACTTGGCGGTTGATCGAACGGAAACGCAGCACGGTACTAGCTATGAGGAAGTCCATTTCGGTCCTTGGCCGTCAGGATCGAAAAGAGTGGAAAGAGTGACGGCAAGAGTATGAGTTTCTTAACGCTACGGTACCTATTTTTGGAGGTTACTCGAATGAATCGCACGTATTTGTTGGGCATCGCACTGGGTGTTGCGGTGTTGGGAATCGCCCTGTTGGGCAACGAGTCTCGCGCGGTAGCAGGCGACGCCTGCGCTCCGGCTGCATGCGCTCCGGCGGCTTGCGCCCCGGCTTGTGACACTTGCGCTCCGGCCAAGTGCCACGTGAAGCGCTGCAAGGTTCGGACCTGCCGTCCGAAGACTTGCGAGCCGAAGGCCTGTGAGCCTGCCAAGGCTTGCGAGCCCGTCAAGGCTTGCGCTCCGGCTTCGTGTGAGCCGAAGACATGCGCCCCGAAGGCCTGCAAGCGCGTTCGGACCTGCCGTCCGAAGACTTGCTGCCCGAAGGCCTGCGAGCCCGCCAAGGCCTGTGAGCCCGTAAAGGCCTGTGAGCCTGCCAAGGCTTGTGAGCCCGTAAAGGCTTGTGCTCCGGCTACCTGTGAGCCGAAGTGCTGCCCGAAGAAGGAACGTTGCCACAAGTTGTTCAATCGTTGCTGCAAGCCGAAGTCTTGCTGCCCGAAGGCTTGTGAGCCCGTTGCTTGCTGTGGCGCCGCTGCTCCCAAGGCTGCTCCGGCTCCGGCACCCGCCGCTGCTCCCGCTCCGGCTCCTGCCGCCGCTCCGGCTCCCGCTGCTGCTCCGGCTCCCGCCGCCCCGGCCGCTCCCGCTGCCCCGGCTCCGAAGTCGACCTGAGCTGATCCGGACTTGTCGGGTGTCAGCCTCGGAAATCGTTTGGCGGATGCCGAATGAACCCTCCGTGGCGGATTCCTGGACGTGTCGGGACCTGCCCTGTTGGTCTCGGTGATCCGAGTCCGAATAAGTCAAGCCGGACCTGCCTAGTTGCAGGTCCGGCTTCTTTTTTGCGCTATTTTGGAAAAAGATGCGGGTTAGGAAGACTTTTAGGCCGAAAATACCCTCGTGAGTCCTCTTTTCAGACGGATTTGTTCACGGTTCCTCATTCGAGGATAAGGGTAGTTCCATGTCTCGCATGATTTTAAGTGTTGGAGCATTGACGGTTTTGCTTTCTTCGATGGGGTGCCGTATGTGTTGTCACCCCTATGACTATAGCGGGCCAGTGTATCAGAGTCCGCAGAGCAGCGGATGCCAATCCTGCGTTTCGCAACGGGCAGGCTCGATTCTATCCAACGGGCCCGAGGTGCAGGTTCCTTCCGAGCTGGCCCGGCAACCGCGCGAGAAAACAGTTTCCTCTGCCCCGATTCGGAGTAGCACGAGGAGCCAAGTTCCCGCGCAAGCTCAAAGGCAAGTTTCGCGAAACATGCAAAGACAATCCCGGAATTCGATGCAAGGGCAACTACGCGGCCAATCCGCCTCGTTTACCGCAGTGAACGGCAAGGTCGAGGGACGTGTGGAGGGCAAGGTGCAAGTTGGCGAAGTGCCCGGCTCCGAGCAGATACTGTCGGTGACGGATCGCGTGGTGGATTCTGGAACAACCGTATCCAGTTCGTCGCAAGTCGCCTCAGGATCGACGGAGGAAGAATCGTCCGTTGCCTCCTCAGGGGGTTGGACGGCCCGACGGCCTGTGCCCGAGGTACTCCGGTAGGATATCTCCATCTGAGAATAAGTTAAACAAATGAAAAAGCTGTCACTCCGGGCTTAGCTCGGGATGGCAGCTTTTTTCTTTGGTTTTGCGATTTGCCGCTCGTGAATTATTCCCCCTGGTTCCCAAGCTCCGCCCATTCCTGGTTCTCAAGCTCCGGCTTGGGAACCCATCGTCAACCACCACAATCCGTTACTGTGCCCCCTGAATTTCCCGAGATTGACTCCACTTTCGTGCCCGTCTAAAATAAGGGGCAGCCAGTTTACTTCCTACCGGATTGTTTTCCTGCCAGCCAGTGTTTTGATCCTTCCCGAACGCGGTGATTGTGTTTGGTCTCCGCTAAGAAAGGTTCTGCCTGTTGAGCGAACATGGGATCTGTTTTCAAAAGCTGAAGAGATTCGTTGTTTTGCTCTGAGCGGTGTAACGATTTTTTTCCGCGGAGGCTGGGTAGAACACGAGCCCGCGACCACACCTTCAAAGGCGAGGCGATCATGAAGAAGCCGAGTTGTTGCACGCGACGACGATTTCTTAAGCAGGGTGTTGTTTCCTCGGTTGGGATGTTCGCAGTGCCTCAACTGGTTCCCTCCTGGACCGGGGCGGCCGAGGGCAATCCTCCGCCCAGCGAACGGATCACCGTGGGGTTGATCGGGCATGGCGTCATGGGTCATGCCCATCTGCAAGGCTGGATGATTCAAGATCGTAAGCT
>CAZNMP010000092.1:5960-9081 GCA_964573875.1 uncultured Planctomycetaceae bacterium
ATGGCGTCATGGGTCATGCCCATCTGCAAGGCTGGATGATTCAAGATCGTAAGCTCAAGATTGTGGCCGTCTGCGATGTCGATCGGACGAGGCGTGACGCCGCGAAAAAAATGGTTGAAGAAACCTATGCCGCGGAAACGGCCGCTGGAGCATATCACGGCTGCACGGCCTACAACGACTACCGTGAATTATTGGCGCGGCCCGATATCGATGCGGTGATCATTGCCACGCCCGACCATTGGCACTCGCTGCAAGCCATCGACGCCGCGAAGGCCGGCAAGGATATCTACTGCGAGAAGCCGATCTCGATGACGATCCACGAGGGGCGGCGCGTCGTCGAGACGGTGCAGCGCTACGGACGAGTGTTTCAGACAGGAACCCAGTATCGTTCCGGACCGCAAATTCGACAGATATGCCAGTTCGTGCGCAACGGCGGCCTGGGCCGCGTCAAATCGGTTTTCATTCTTTATACCAAGTTGGCGGGTTGGATCGGCGGAGATCGTTTCAAGCAGTATGCCCCGGTCATGAATATCGAGACCTGCGGCCAATCGTATGTGCCGCTGGAATTTCCGCTGCCGGCCGAGCCCGTGCCGGAAGGATTGGATTGGGATTTATGGGTAGGGCCGGCTGCTTGGCATCCGTACAACAAGGCCTATCATGTGAATCCCGCGCCGGGCGTGGTGCCTTGGGCTTTTTGCGATAGTTTTGGCGTTTCTTCGCTGACCGGTTTTCTGTCCCATGCGGCCGACGTGATTCAATATGCGATTGGCGTCGAGCGGAGCGGGCCGGTCGAAATCGTGCATCCACGCACAGGCGAGTTTCCAACGCTTACGTGCAAGTATGCGAACGGAACGCTGCTTCACCTGGTAGACGATTGGGAGATGGTCAAAAACGTCTACAAGGCGGTTCCTCCGACGGCCGTGCTTGCCGGAAATTTTGGAGGCGTTTTCGTGGGCGAACGCGGTTGGATTACGTCGATGACCGGTGGCGGTGAAATCCAGGGCGGCCCCGAGGCGATACTCGAAGAAGCCGGCTTCAAGAAGCCCGACGTACGCGCCGCGCGCAACAATCATCACGATAACTGGGAGGAATGCATCCACACCCGCAAGCAGCCTAGTTCCGACGAGGAGCTTGGCCATCGTTGCGCTTCGCTGGGACATTTGGCCAACATCGCCTACGCAACCGGCCAGTCGTTGAAGTGGGATCCAGCCAAGGAAGAATTCGCCGGAAATGAACATGCCAATCGGTTGCGATCGCGGGTGATGCGAGCACCGTGGCGCATTTGATTTCCCAAAGTCAAGGAGCAATGCGATGCCTAACGGCTCACGAAATAGTACATCTCTGGTTTGCGCCGGGTTTATTTGTCTGCTCATTGCCGGGAACGCTGTACAGGCCAGCGAGATTGATCCGGCCGCGAAACTTCGCATCGAGCAAGCGATTCCGGCCAAGGCGCCTGCTCAACCGGCTAAGCCGCGAAGGCTGCTCATTTTCGACTTGAATGTCGTTTATGGAGGGCATGGCTCGATCCCGTTTGCAAACTATGCCTTTACGCAAATGGGCCGAAAGACCGGCGCTTATGAAACCGTTGTAAGTCGCGACCCTGCCGTGTTCAAGCAAGAGAGTTTGAAAACATTCGATGCGGTCTTTTTCAACAATACGGTGGGCAATCTTTTCGAGGATCCGCAGCTTCGGCAAAATCTGCTTGAATTTGTCCAGGGCGGCGGCGGTTTGATGGGCGTTCACGGCACATCCGTGGCATTTACCCGCTGGCCCGGTGCGATTGAGGATTGGCCGGAGTTCGGTGCGATGCTCGGCACGCGCGGCGCGAACCATCGCGCGGCCGACGAGCAAGTTTTTATCAAGTTGGATGATCCCGAACATCCGCTGAATCGTGTTTTTGGCGGCAAGGGCTTTGCCTATCGCGATGAATTCTTCCGGCCGAATCAAGTGTTTTCGGCCGACAAGGTTCGGGTGCTATTGAGCATCGATGCCGCGAAATCGGGTGATTCGGGCGAGTGTCCTTTGGCTTGGGTGCAAAGCTACGGCCGGGGACGTGTTTTTTATTGTTCAATCGCCCACGATCCGAGCACGTTTTGGAATCCGACGATGCTTGCATTTTATTTGGGAGCCGCGCAGTTTGCCTTGGGCGATTTGCCTGCACCTACGACGCCTAATGCAAAACTGTCGCCCGCGGTGCATGCCCAGAAATAACAAGGATCATTCAAAGAACTACTCACAAACTGGAGGCACCCCATGTTCGATAATCCCGCGCCAGTGTCTGAAGTGGATAAAGCCTTCGAATCGCTGAAAACGTTCGATGCCGGCAGCAGTCGGGGCGCGTTGATGCCGTTGGACAATGCCGTGATAGCCTCGATAGGCGATGCTGCCGCACGAAAAGAGTTGGAGCATCGGCTGCTCGCGGCATTACAGACTGTGGGCTCCGTGCCGGCGCGTGAATATATCTGTGGCAAGCTTCATCTGATTGGCCAAGCGGAATCCGTACCCGCCCTAGCGGCTCTGCTGGCCGACAAAAACCTTGCCTGCGCTGCGGTAAACGCTTTGCTGGGCATTTCCTGCCCTGAGATGGGCAAAGCAGTTCGCGAGAAGCTGCCGACGCTCAGTGGGCTTTGCAAAGTGCAAGCGATAAACCTGCTGGGGCAGCGTCGTGATGCTCAAGATGTGCCGGTTCTGATTGGCGTGCTTGGCGACCAGGATCCACAAACGGTCGAGGCAGCCATCGCGGCCTTGGGCAATATCGGCACGCCAGAGGCCGCCAAGGCGATTCAAGACGTGTTGCCGAAGATGCCGCCGACTGCACGCCCAGCGGTCGCCGATGCCTTGCTAACGTGTGCCGAGCGTCTTGCAAGCGGCGGTAAGAAGCCTGAAGCTCTGGCGATTTACGCCTTGCTTTCGGATGCTCAGTACCCGAATCACGTTCGCGCTGCGGCCCAGCGCGGCACGGCCTTGGCGAAGCAGTAAAGATTACCGCGGCGTTCCCAAGCCAAAGCTTCGGAACGAGGAATCGCCTGTCAGGCGGTTAAATTATGCCCGGTAATTACTGCCCGTTAATGAATATCTGTAAGTGAATGTCTGTAAATGAATGTCCGAAATAGCCGGGAGC
>CAZNMP010000093.1:0-9076 GCA_964573875.1 uncultured Planctomycetaceae bacterium
GAAATGGTTTTAGATGGTTTGATTGTATTGTTCGGTGCCGGGAGCGGAGGGGGATGGTCCTTCCGCAAATTCGCTATCCCGTGTAAACCGATATCCCAATATGACCGGATCGTTTTGCATTTTCTCTGCAAGTTCCTGCGAGTCACCAGAGGTAATAGGACAGCTTCTTTTTGCAAGGGGCTGCGGGTATTTCTCGGATTCCTCTATCATTTTTGGGACTTCCCGCTTACTTCCTCCGTACCGTCCCAATAATGTTCTTGTTCTCAACTGATGATAAGAAGATATAGTTGAGTTAATTTCTTCGCTGTCCGGTACTTCCTCTAGATCGTCGATACTATCTAGAGTTGTTGCTTCCGAGACCTCCTTAAGCCCTCGTTTTTTTTGAGACGAAACGTTTTTTGATAGAATGTAAGACTGTGGTTTTGGTGCATAGCTTGCATTTGGAGCAGAGGATGCCGCCTCTTGAACGGTGTCCAATTCCGTTTGAGATCTAGCGCGTGATGCAATTATCTGTTCCGGCGTACGGCTATATTGTCGTGCAGACTGGATTGTCGGCAGCAACGAGCCGACCAACAGGCACGCGCAGGCTCCAACCGCGGCGCATTCGATCCAATGTCGGCGAAGCCAACTGTGTTGGCGCGGCGATAATGTGCTCGGGGTCGCCGGCTCGGGCTGGGCGAGTGCCTGGAGTTGCTTTTCGATGGCATTACGCAACGAGGGCGATGCTTGGGGCGCGGGCGATTGCTGATAGGCTTCTTTGATGTGGGCGGCCAAGGACTTGGTCTCCTCGACAAACTGCCGCGCCTCGGCTGAGCGGGCCAAAAGGGCCTCGGCCGCTTCGCGCTCCTTGGCATTCAACTGGCCGAGGGCGTAGGCGGTGAGTTGGGCCTCGTGGATTTCGCGGGCTTCCGGGGTTTGGTGATTTTCGTTCATGATCGTCCCTCGCTTTCACCGACTGCAACGCGCAGGGGTTGAATTTCGTCGGAAAGGTTGAGCAAACGCTCGATGGCGGGATGTTGCCGGAGTTGTTTTAGCGCCCGATGCACGATGACCCGCACGTTTCCTTCCGTGGCTTGGGTCATTTCGGCGATTTGGCGATAGCTGAAACCTTCGGACCAGAGCGAGACGGCCTCGCGCTGGGGGATGGCCAACTGGTTGACGAGCCGGCTGATGCATTGATGCAATTCGGCCTGTTCAACCGCGTCGGCAGGGCCGGGCTCCTGATCGCAACAGTCGGCCGTTTCCGTTTCGTTGTTCGTGGCCATGTTCTTACGCTTCCGCAACAGATCGATCCCATAATGACGGCAGACGGCGAACAGCCACGGGCCGACTCTCGCCCCCATTGTTTCGGGCGACTGGCCGCAGAGACGCAAAAAGCTGTGTTGCACGGCATCCCTTGCCGAGTCCTCGTCGCCCAGCAGCCGGGAGGCGAACCGCAGCAGGGCCGTTTCGTATCGGTCGAGCGCTTCCAAGACCCAACGATGTTTATCCGCGGCATCCCTCGTTTCCATGGGCTTTGTCTCCCCGTCTTGTGATCCCTCTACCCTTAGAACGTGCCAGGCATGAATTCGTTACAGAAAAGTGAAAATATTTCGGATATGACAGCCTTGGCCGGTGAAAAGCCAGATAAGCGAGGTAGACGACAGAACCGATCAATTGTTGAATATGGGAAAACCGTAGAGGGGGCGAGCAAAGCGAAAGCCCGCCAATGCCGGCGAGGAATCCAACGCGGGCCTTCGTTTCGCTCGACCTGCCCTACCGAAAACTGATCAGCCCGGCGGCTAAACATACAGATACCGGAAACCGCTGATGTACCGTGGTATCTGCTAGTCCATGCGAGGGCTATTTGCTCTTTCTCGTGGTCACCACCATATTGTCGCGGTGGATGATTTCGTCGTAGGGGCAATGGCCCAGGATGGAGCTGATCTGTTTGGTCTTGTGCCCTTTGATTTGGCGGATTTCGTCGGCGTTGTAATTGGTGAGCCCGCGAGCGAATTCGACGCCGTCGGGGCCTCGGAGCCCCACGACATCGCCTTTATGGAAGTTGCCTTCGGCATCGACGACGCCGGCGGCCAAGAGGCTGCGGCCTTTGTGTTCGACGGCCGTGCGCGCGCCGGCGTCGAGCAAGAGACGGCCTCGCGGCTTGACGGTCAATCCGATCCAACGTTTGCGCGAGGCGACAGCTTGGCCTTGGGCGAGGAATAGCGTGCCGATGGGTTCGCCGGCGATGATGCGAGGAAGGATATTTGGCGTACGGCCGGAGGAGATGATGACGTTTTCACCGCCGGTTGTGGCCAGCCGTGCCGCCTCCAACTTGCTCGACATGCCGCCTTTGCTTAGCCCGCCTAAGCGGTCGTGTGCAAGTCCTAGGATGGATGCGTCGAGCTGATCGACTGTTGAAATCACGCGACTTTGGGCGTCGTGCGGGTCGCCGTCGAACAGGCCGTCTACATCGGAGAGCAAGACTAAGAGCGGCGCGTGGATCAGGTTGGTGACGATGGCTGCCAGACGGTCGTTATCGCCGAAGGTGGTCTGCAGCTCTTCGACCGAGACGGTGTCGTTCTCGTTGATGATAGGCACGGCGCCGAATTCAAGCAGCGTTACCAGGGTATTGCGGGCGTTGAGATAACGCAAGCGATGTTCGAGATCTTCGGCGGTCAGCAACACTTGGGCGGCGTGGCGGCCGTGGCGGTGCAGGGAGCGTTCGTAGGCTTCGACCAGAATACTTTGGCCGACGGCGGCGACGGCCTGAAGCTGGGCGAGATTGGTTGGGCGACTTTTGAGCCCTAGTCGGCCCATACCGGCCCCGACCGCGCCGGAGCTGACCAGGACCACCTTCCGGCCGGTTGCCATCGTTTGGTGAATTTGGTCGGCGAGTTGCTCGATGCGTTGTTCATCGAGTTGCCCATCTGCGCGGGTTAAGACTCGGGTGCCTACTTTGACCACGATTGTGGTGGCCAAGGCGGCGATTTCTTGTCGAAGCAGATCCGTCATGATAAGAACCAAGATACCCCGTTTTTGCCCGGGGAAAAAGGGCAGTCGCTTTGACTTTACACATTCTTGTGTGTAGAATTGTCAAGGATAAGTTAGGAGATTTTCCATGTCCACCAATCTTGCGTTAGATGACAGTCTGATCGAAGAGGCACGAAAAATCGGTCAACATAAGACTAAAAAGGCCGCAGTGACCGCGGCTTTAAAAGAGTATGTGAAGTACCAAAAACAGCTAAACATCCTGCCTCTGGCTGGCACGATCGACTTTGATCCCGAGTATGATTATAAAGCTCAGCGGGGAAAAAAGCGTTGATGGTTTTAGTCGACACGCCGATTTGGTCGCTGGCATTGCGACGGAAAGTCCGGGAACTTGCACCAGAACAGGGAGCTTTGGTGGCGGCTTGGGCCAAGTTGGTCCGAGAACGCCGAGTCGTTATTATTGGTCCCATCCGGCAAGAAGTGCTTTCAGGCATCCGCGATTCGGTTGTTTTCGAGCGGTTGCGAGGTAGTTTACAGGCCTTTGAAGAGGAATCTCTTTTTGCGGAAGATTATGAAGAAGCGGCACGTTGTTTTAACCGTTGTCGCTCCGCAGGCATAGCAGGTTCCAACGTTGATTTTTTGCTTTGTGCCGTGGCGTTACGAAGGCATTTGGAAATTTTCACGACCGATGCGGATTTTTTGCGTTTCGCCAAGCATCTGCCTTTTCGGCTTTACAAGCATCAAATAACCGGACAGTAGACCGTTCGTACCGCTTATTACGGTACTTGGATTGGCTGGCCATCAGCGATGCTGCCAAGCAGGGGAAGCAGGGCATTGTTGTCGTGGCTGTCGGTAGTATCGCTTAAAAAATGTACCGAGCCATCAGCCATGCCAAAATTGACCCCGCCAGGATGGTCGCTGCCAGGTGACTCAAAAAAACCATTGTTGATTACGCCGGTTTCGCTTTCAGGCATACGATTTGCGGTGACTTCCATGGCCACGGAAAAGAGCGTGGCCACGCCACCCAATGCCCAACCGTCGTAACTGGTGCGGTTATAGATTGCGCTTCCCGTCGCCCCCGCTTCCCGAGTCAGTCGCTGCAATTCCCCGATCATGATTGTGTTGGAAGTACCGTCACGAATGCTGCTAATCGATGTTGGATAGTTTGGCCGGAATACCCCCCAATGTGTTCTTGGAGTCCCTGATACGTCACCAGCGGTAAAACGATGATGACAGGTAATCTTGTTTACCCAGCCATCACGGCGACCGATGCATCCGCCATAGTCGGTGCCGCCGCTGGTCCAACTGCCCGAAAGCATTGGGGGGTCGCCCGAGCGAATCTGATTCCGACGAGTAGGACAGTAGAGTCCCGGAATGTCCGTGGTCGCCACGTTGGCATTGCCCATCACGGACTTGTTGAATTGCCATTGCGAGTAGATGTTCAATTGTTCGATATAAGGCAAGAGAAGAAGTACCCAGCTTGTACCATGTTGGGCCGATGTGCTGGTATTGCTGGCCTCTGCCCATGTATCATAGCAATCGACACATGTGGCCTTGTTGGTCACATCGGAGGCATACGTCGAAACAATGCACCCCGGCGGAAAAACGTCGTGCGTTTGTGCATAGTTGTGCAATGCTAGGCCGATTTGTTTGAGTTGGTTACAACATTGCATCCGCCGGGCAGATTCTCGGGCGGCCTGGACGGCCGGCAGTAAGAGAGAAATCAGGATGCCGATGATGACGATGACTACCAGGAGTTCCACCAGGCTGAAGGCGGGACGGGCCATATTTTGTACACGCATAGCACCCCTCTGTAGATGCACTCATAAATGGTGTTATGTTTGTTGTGTCGTGCAATATAATGAAAGGGGTAGAAAACGGCAACCACTTGCATTTTTTGGGGGCGACAATTTTTTCTTGGCTGTTCCGTCATTCTGAGCAAAGCGAAGAATCTATGTGAGCCTATGCAAGTCCCAATACGCCAATGAGATCCTTCGCTTCGCTCAGGATGACGGCTATTCCGGCAGGATGACAGGGTTCCTCCGTGACCAAGGAATTTGCAGTTCTCCTGCGGAAAAATGCCTGAACAGTTGACAGGCTGCTTAAGTTGGTTCACAATTCGGCATCGACCGTTGCAACAGGGGCGCATGTGATCCCCTCGGCGGTCCGTTGCGGATATTTGACTACTCTTTCATCGAACTAGGAAAATACCCATGTTACGGGAACTCGACCCCTTGCCGCGGCCGTTTATGGATCCTGTTTTCACGTCGGTTGGCTTTGAAGCCTTGCCGTCGGGCACGTGCGTTGCTGAAGCCTCGGAAGATGCCGACGAGGAATTCGACGACGACGACTTTGATGATGATTTCGATGACGACTTTGAAGAGGACTTCGATGACGACTTCGAGGACGATTTCGACGAGGACGAGGACGACTTCGACGACGACGAGGATGATGACGAAGACATCGATGAAGAGTTTGCTGACGAAGACGAACCGTAAAGGGAATTCGGCCCATGCATGAGCTAGCCTCGCAAATTGCCCAAGCCACGGAAGTGATCCATGCCCACTGGGGTCAACGCCCTCTGGTGGGCATCGTGTTGGGGACTGGTTTGGGAAGCATCGCAGGCCAAATTCAGACCGAAGCGACGCTCGACTACACCTCGATTCCGCACTTTCCGCGATCCACAACGGTCAGCCATGCCGGGCAGCTTGTCTGCGGCACGTTGCAGGGCCTGCCCGTTGTGGCGATGGAAGGTCGTTTTCACGCTTACGAAGGTTACTCGCAGAGGCAGATTACGTTTCCGATTCGCGTGATGCGGGCGTTGGGCGCTGAGATTTTGATTGTTTCAAACGCCTGCGGCGGCATGAATCCCAATTATTCCTTGGGCGACATTGTTATCATCGACGACCACATCAACCTGATGAACGACAATCCATTGATCGGGGTGAATGATGATAACCTTGGGCCGCGATTTCCGGATATGTGCCGTCCTTATGATCCGGTGCTGATTCGCCGTGCATTGGAGATTGCGCGGCGTGAGAATTTTGCCGCGCATAAGGGCGTGTATGTCGGCGTGACCGGGCCGAATCTCGAAACCCGGGCCGAATATCGGTTCCTTCGTGCCATTGGAGCCGATGTGGTTGGCATGTCCACGGTGCCTGAGGTGATCGTGGCCGTTCACGGCGGCATGCGGGTGTTGGGGTTGTCGATCGTGACGGATCTTTGTTTTCCCGATGCGTTGAAACCGGCGAACATTGAGGAAATTCTCGCGACGGCTGCCGAAGCCGAGCCGAAATTGCGGAAGATCGTACTCGGCGTGCTGGCCCAAGAGAGCGGGCAGGTGTAGGCTGCGGGAGATTTGCAGAGTTCCTGCGAAAGAGAAAACGTCATCCTGTGCGTAGCGAAGGATCTTGGTGATATATAGATGGTTAGCGATGGCCGACGAGATTCTTCGCTACGCTCAGAATGACAAAGGCTGCGATCGGAATGACAAAAGCGACAGCTTTGCAGACCTCCTGATATAGCCTGCTATTTTTCGCCGACCTTGTCGCGGATCTGGCGAACGTCGTCCTCGAATTGATCGAAGAACTCGCCGGCAAACTTGCTTGCGTTGGCCTTCAAGACCTTTAGGACTTGATCGGACCGCATTTTCCGTGGGTCACCGGCAAGTACTTGCTTGCTTTTGGTCCAGACGGTGACGGTTTTGCCGTTTTTCGCGGGACATTTCAAATTTGCGATCATGGTCACGCTGAACTGATCTTGGGCCGAAGCGGCCTTCAATTCGATTTCCATCACCGCCGAGGCTTGATCGGCGGTTTCGAGCCCCATTTGCCGGATCGATCTTTTCGCTTGTGTTAAAAGGGCTTGGTTGAGCGAGCTCTTTGCGTTGTTGTCGAGCGAGTGGACCATGCGGACGGAAATTTTGCCGAGGCCGGCAATCAACTCTTCCGTGTTGACGGGCTCCTCGGCAGGCTTGCCGGGCGCAGGATGTTGGGCGTTTGGCCCGACGGGCAAGGGGCGATTGACAATCGGTTGGGGCGTTGGTTTGGTTGCGGGGGCAACGGGAGGAACGTTTTCGGGCGGACGCGGGGGAATGGGCGTCTTAGCGGCCGGAGGCTGTGGCATGGCCGGCGGCGTTTGCGGCTGTACCTGCGGCGGCGTTTGTGGTTGCGTTTGCGGCGGAGCGGTCGGTTGGGGCGGCGGCGTTTGAGGTTGAGACGGCTCGATCGGTCGGGCACGCGGCGGCGGTGGTTCTTCCTTGGCGATGGAAGAAGGAATCACAGGAACGCTGACGCGCGCGATGTTGGCCTTGTTGGGGCCTGGCGTTGAGGAAGTGCCGGGCAGCATCAGGAAGAGCAATAAGACGACGATGGCCAAGCCGCCTAGAGCAACCCAGGGCCAAGGCGTTTTCAAGAGATCGACCGTGCTGGGTTTCTTTTTTGTGGAAGGGTGCGATAGGAACTGCAATGCCTGTTGCCCGGCCGTGGGACCGAGTGCGGCATCGTCCATCGGCAGTCCGGCAAGCAGATCCTCGGCAACCGGCTTTTTCAACTTCTCCGGCGGCAGCACACTGCTTGGCAGCGGCTTGGCCATGGCGGGTTTTGCTTTTGTTTTTTGTGCGCCGGGCTTCTTTTCGACCGGGGCGGGACGAGCCGGCGTTTCTTCGACGGTCGTTAGTTCCAGTTCCGCACTTTTTGCCGTGTCCTTTTCCGAAGAAGTCGAAGAGGATTCGGCGGTTGGTTTGCCACGGCTTGCTTCGGCCATGAGAGCGGAAATGCGAGAGTAACCACGACCGCTCTGTGCGTCGTTGAGCCAGGCTCGCAGCTTTTCGGCCAGCTCCTTGGCTGTCTGAAAGCGTTGGCCCGGTGGTTTGGCGGTCATCCGGCTGATGATGGCCTCTAGCTCGTGCGGGACATCGGGACGGAACTTGCCGATAGGCTCGGGCTGTTCCATGCGGTGCGCGGCCAGCAGATCCCGGACCGTGTTCCGTGCAAACGGTCGATGGCCGGTCAGCAGAAAATAGAAGGTGTGGCCCAGACTGTAAATGTCGGCCCGGCCATCGACGGTTTGGCTGTCGAGGATTTGTTCGGGCGCGACGTAATCGGCCGTGCCGACGACGGGCGGCTTGCCGTCGGAGGTATCGGACGCCTGTTGGGCTTCGAACGTGAAGACGGCCAATCCCAGGTCGAGAATTTTGAGAACGCCGTGCGGATCGACCAGCAGATTGGCCGGTTTGATATCGCGATGTACGAAGCCTGCGGCATGGGCATGGGCGAGGCCTTCGGCGGCCTGACAGATAAAATCGGCGGCTTTGCGGAAGTCCAACGGCCCTTGTTCCTCGACCATGCGGCGCAGATCGGGGCCTTCGACGTATTCCATCACCAGATAATGGATTTCTTTGCCGTACCGGACGTCTTTGTTGAAATCGTACGCTCGGACAATGTTCGGATGGTCGAGGGCGGCGATGGCTCGGGCTTCGGAATGGAAACGGCTGAGCAAATCCGCATCTTCTTGGCATTTGCTCGGCAAAATCTTGATGGCCGAGCGGCGATGCATCATCTCGTGCTCGGCCAGCAGGACTTTGCTCATTCCGCCTTGACCAAGCGGGCGGAGGATCCGATAGGGGCCCAGGCGAAAACCGCGATGTTTGCCCTGGAGCAGCATGTCGGCCTGCCAGAGAGTGAGGATGTCGCGTTTGATAAGCTCGTCGGCTAAAAGTCGAGCGGACTCGGGACGTGCCCCGTTGGCGAGAAACTCGGACGATAGCGCCAGACGTTGATCCTCGGAGATCAAACCGCTTTGCCCGAGGAGTTCAAAAAAGGCATCGATGGTGATTTCGTCGGCCATGGAGAAATGGGTCCCAGCGGCGACGAGCAAAAAGGGTGACGGGAACGGCCCTATTATGATGGAAAAATCGGTTTTCGGCAACAGGCAGCTTATGCGCTTTTCGTCACGGATTGAAACCACCCCCAAAACTGCTAAAATTAACGGTTTTGAACCGATCCCATTCCCGGCGATCCTATGTTTAAGCCCGTTGAAAGCTCTGTTTCATTTCCTAAACTTGAAGAAGCGATTTCCCAGTTCTGGAAGCTGGGAGGAATCTACG
>CAZNMP010000094.1:0-9032 GCA_964573875.1 uncultured Planctomycetaceae bacterium
GGAGCAATACCAAGGTAACTGACGATTTTCTCAATCCGCTTTTCGAGCGGTTTTTTCACGAGTTGCACTTGCCAAATCTGATGCGCAAAACGGACTACCATGTTCTCGCTAACTACGTAACGGTCGATGCCATCCCAAAAGAAATCGTTGAGAAGCTTGATGCAATTCTCCGCATCGCCGAACGCGCCAAACCACGCATGAACTGATGGAAACATGGCAATGCAAAATTCTTAGGTGAGGTAAAGTTGCATGGGCTTCGATCTTCACGAAAAGGGTGTTCCGCTGATTAATGCGGCAACTTGCACGGGCTGCGGGCTATGCGCAAAGGTCTGCTCCGATGAGATGTTCGTCCTCGAAAATGGCAAAGCCAAAGTGGGGGGCGGCTTTTTTATGGGGTGCATTGCCTGTGGGCATTGCGTGGCGGCTTGCCCTACGAACAGCATTACAGTTACAGGACGCGGCATGACGCCGAACGACGCCTTCGAGTTGCCGCCTGTCGCGGATCGTGCGACAGCCGATCAACTGGAAGGGTTGCTCGATGCCCGGCGAAGTATTCGCCGATTCGCGAAGCGAGAGATCGACCGCGCAACGCTTGATCGGATCTTGGCCATGACCGCAACCGCACCGATGGGCATCCCGCCGAGCGATGTGGGCGTGATTGTGTTTCACGAACGAGAACGAGTTCAGGCATTTGCTGCGGACGCTTGCGAAGCGTTTCGCCGGATGGCTTGGTTTTTCCATCCCGTCACGCTGGCGATCATGCGTCCCATGTTGGGTAAGGAGAATTATGAGGCGATGCGAGACTTCGTCCGCCCGTTGATTAAGGTTCTTTTGGAAAAAAGGGCGGAGGGGCAAGACTGTTTTACCTACGATGCCCCGGCCGCCATGCTTTTCCATTATGGGCCGATGGCCGACCCGGCCGATTGCCACATCGCCGCGACCTACGCCATGCTGGCCGCTGAATCGCTGGGGCTGGGCAGTTGCATGTTGGGCACGACAGTGGGGCTGAACCAGTCAAAACCCTTCAAGCAGAAATACGGCATTCCGCCGAAAAACAAAATCGGTTTGGCCTTGGTCTTGGGCTATTCCGCCGAAACTTTCCATCGCGGCGTGCGGCGGCAGTTGGCCTCCGTGAAGTTTGCGTAATCGTTATTCAGCCGATCATCGCAACGTATGTCCAAACGGCGCTGGCGATTGCCGCACCGGCAGTAATCATCAACAAGACAACGCTGCCGCAGCCGACGTTTTGGCCGGAGTCGATGCCGTGCTTGGCCGCGAGGGCTTCGACGAAGTCTTTGGCCTCTTTCAGACCCACGCCTGCTTTTTCACGATAAAGCTTGATCGCCTGGATCTTCTGTTGTCCCTGCACAAGTGCAAGAATGTCGGCTTCCAGGCTGCCGGGCTCGGGCGTAGGCGGTGGCTCGGCTTGTGCGGCATTCATCCCGCTCGGGATGCTTGTTTGCAAGGGCGCTTTGCATTTCTCGCATTCCACCGCGCCGGTTCGATTAAAATGATCGCAGAAGGGGCATTTCGCCATCAGGCAAATCCTTTTCTCGAATTTTACAAGTGCTTTTTCAGCCACGCCAACGTTTCATCCCACATCGCAGGCGTGTATTCGTGGGTTACGCCCGGATAGAGAACGCCGCGGAAGTCGTCTTCCTTGCCGTAGAGCTTGTAAAGATGCTTTTGGAAAGCACTGATCGTGCGAACGCCGCTTGCCGGCGAGCCTGAATCTTGTTCGCCGGTCAAGGTGAGCAATGGCCGCGGGGCAATGAGCCCGATGACGCTTTCCATATCGATCTTTTCATGCAAAATGCCCGGGACGAAGTAGTATATGCCGTGTCCGTTGACGGCTTGTCCATCGCGGATCAAATCTTGATAGCGAGTGAGGCAGGAGACGCAAACGGCGGTTTTAATGCGGTCATCCAGGGCGGTATCCCACCACGTGCGCGTCGAGCCCATGCTCATGCCCATCGCGGCGATGCGTTTCGGATCGACTTCAGGTCGAGTGACGAGATAGTTGAGCGCCAAAAGATCGTCGCGGACCATCATTCCCCAGAGAGAGCGGCCTTCCCAGAGAAACACCTTCGAGAGCGCCCATTCCGTTTGGTTGCCTTCTTCCTGTTTTCCGCCGGGCCCTTGCCAACGGCGTTCGCCGAAGCAATAGGCGTCGATGCACATCACGACGTAGCCTGCCCGCATCAACTCCGGGCCGGTCACGAGCGTTTGATTGCCCATGCCGGTCCAGGCGCGTAGGAACAGTTCTTCCTTGCCTTGGTTATACGCGCCGCCGTGATAGTGATTGTATAAAATCGTGGGGGCGGGCTTTTTTACGTGGTCGGGCACGAGAAAATAGCCATAGACCGTGTCGCCCGCGCCGTTGTCGAATGTGAAATGTTCGAGTGTGAAGCCGTCGCGTTTTTCTTTCTTATCAATGGTTACTTTCGGCTGAAACAACGGCGGCATATCGCCCAGCAATCGCCAAAGCTTTTTGCGCAACTCGGGCTTTTGCTTCTTCCACGCTTCAGCCGACGGTGGAAGAGGCGTAGTGAATGACGGAAAACAGCCTTTAAGCACGGGTGGAACTGCATCGTCGGAATTTGCTTGCATTGCCATCGAAGCCACGATAATCCATCCCCCCAGAAAGAGAAATGCGTGTCGCATGCTTGTATTGTCGTTGAAGTGATGTGATCTCTACAGAAGGCGATTTTATGGGCGGTAGGATGCGGTGTCAATCATTTCAGCATTCCTAGCTGCTCCATGCGCAACACTAATCGCTTGGCGACGGGCCCCGCCGCCGTGGCTGCATCGCCGGCATGTTCCAACGCCACGACGAACGCCAACCGCGGCTCATCGGTGGGCACGTAGCCCGCAAACCAAGCATGACTCGCTTGATCTTCGCCCGTTTCGGCCGTGCCTGTCTTTCCGGCAATGGCAACAGATTCAAGATAAACTGTTCCCCGGCCCGTGCCTTTCTCGTCGGCCACGACGCGGCGCAGGCCTTCGCGAATGGTTTCCAAGGTGCGCGAAGAAAGGCTCAGTGTTTGTTGCCGGCCACTCTCCCTGGTCTCTGTCCCCCGATCCCTGACCTCTTCGGTCACATGCGGCGTCACCAATCGTCCGCCGTTGCCGATGGCTGCCATCATGCGCAAGATTTGTAATGGCGTGGCTGTCAGCGAACCTTGGCCGACGGCCATCGACTGCGTGTCGGATGTGCGCCAAGCATGACCTTCAAGTCGGGCGATGTTTTCCGGCGAGGGAACCACACCGGCCGCTTCGCCCGGCAAGTCGATGCCTGTCGGACGACCGAAGCCGAACCGGTTGGCCCAATCCACCAGCGAGCGAGGGCCCATCTGGCCGGCAAAGTGGAAGAAATAGACGTTGCAACTCACGCACAAGGCGTCGGCCAACGTTACGTCATCGTGGCCGATGCCTTGCCGCACATAGATTTCGCATCGTTGGCGGTCGGGCTGATGCAAAAAGCCTTGGCAATGGAACGGTTCTTGCGGACTGATGGCCCCCGATTCCAATAATGCGACGGCCGAAAGAGTTTTGAACGTCGAGCCGGGCGGGATCGCCATTCGACTCACCCGATCGAACATCGGATGCCTTTTGTCGGCCAATAAGGCAGTGATGGCCGCTGTTTTTCCGCGTGGGAACATATTCGGATCGAACGTGGGCGCGGAAGCGGCCGCAAGCAGCGAGCCGCTGTGGATATCCATCACGGCAATGGCGCCGCCGGCCGATTCGGCGGTTCCGCCGGTAATGGCTCGACGCTCGATAGCCCCGGCAAGCAATTCTTCGGCCGTTCGCTGCAACGCAGGATCGAGCGTGAGCGTTACGTCATGCCCTGGCCGAGGTTCTTGAACGTGATAGGCCGACAGAACGTGCCCGCTGCGATCGGTGTTTTCGACGGCCTCGCCACGGTTGCCCCGCAGTGCGTTTTCGTGTTGCCGCTCGACACCTATCCGGCCGATCCAATCGTCGGGCAGGTAATCGTCATTTTGCGAAGGATTTTTTAGCTCCTCGGCCATCACTGGGCCAAGGTGTCCGAGAACGTGAGCGGCCAGTGTGCCTTTGGGATAAATACGGCGAGTGATTTCAACAATCTTCGCGCCGGGATATTTGTCGGGATGGGCGGAAACCTCGGACGCCGCGGCCGGTGATACTTCATCGACGACAACGTGGTGCGTCAATTCTTCGGCCACGACGATGCGCGGCGGCGCTGGATCCTCGAACAACAAACGGCGAAGCTGCACCGCCCAAGTTTCTTCTTTGTCGTCCGCTTCAGTGGTCTGAGATTCACGGCGGCGGTTGGCATTCGCTGCAATGCGTTCCACACGGTTCTGGATCCGTCTGGTTTGGTCAGCCCATTGCTGGGGAGATAGTTTGCATAGTTTGGCCAACCGTTCGGCCGTTGCATCGCGTTCGGCAAGCACGTCGGCCTTTGTGGCGGCCAGTTTCTCCGCGTTGCGTCGATCGGCCTTCGACAATCGCTGCCGAGCGGTGACATAAAGCCATCGCTGGTCGGGCGGATCTTGCAGCCGACGGTAAGAGAGAGCCAACGCCTGAATCTTTTGATCCGTGGCCAAAACAGTGCCATCGCGGGCAAGGATACGGCCGCGAGTTGCCGGCAGTACGGTTTTCTTTTTGACCGGCCGCAGGGCATCGGCGCGAAACGCAGCGCCTTCGCTTACTTCCAACTGAACAATGCGCCCGATGACCACGAACAAGCCCACCGTGAATATCCCGAGGAATATCCTCAACCGCCGTCGCGGGTCCACGACCGCCCGCTCGTTGAGGTTGTCCGTCTGGAATTTTCGCCAGTCAAAGAACATGAGTGGGAAGAGGGATTAGGGATTAGGGATTAGCTTCTTTTCTAATCCCCAATCCCTAATCCCTAATCTCTTTTATTAAGCCAATCGATCAATTGCCGCAACCGCCCGAAGCTGCGGCGATTGAAATGAAAAAACAATCGAGGAAAGTCTGCCAAATCCGTCTCGTCATGTTCCTCGGGCAGCGGCGGCCCTACCGTAAATTTTCCTTCCACGAGAATATCGGGAAAGCGTTCGTTGATCGTGGCAAGCTGCTCTTCGTTAAGCGGCTGGCGCAGGCGAAACACCAAGTTGTTTCGCACATAACGCATGCTGTGATAGACGCGATAGAAATGCAGGATTTCTTCTACGGCTTCTTCCGCCCGATCCGTAAGCCGATAGAGGGAAAGATCGTCTCGGTCGATCATGCCGCGATCGAGTAAATGCCGATGCACGAATTGATCGAAATCTTTCCAATAACTGCCGCCGGGTTCGTCGAGCAAAACTACCGGCATCATGTCGTGCTTGCCGGTCTGCAACAAGGTAAGCACTTCTAACCCTTCGTCGAGCGTGCCGAATCCGCCGGGCATCAGGCAGAATGCATCGCTTTCCTTGACGAACATCAATTTGCGGGTGAAGAAGTATTTCATGTAGACGAGCTTGCGGTCGCCGGCAATGATCGGATTGGCCGACTGTTCCCAGGGGAGCAGAATGTTCAAGCCCATCGAATGGTCGCGCCCGGCGCCGGCGTGGCCTGCTTCCATGATGCCGCTGGCCGCCCCGGTGACGACCAACCATTCCTGTTCGGCCATCAGGCGACCGAATTCCAAGGCTTGTTGGTAGGCAGGCTGGTCGGACTTCGTGCGCGCGGAACCGAAAACGGTGACTTTCCGCGTGTGGCGGAACGGCGAGAAGACCTTGAAGGCGTACCGCAGTTCCAAGAGCGTGCGGCTCAAGATTTTCAGGTCGCCGCGGCTTGTATGATCGACGGCCAATTTGTCGGCCGACTCCTTGATCGTCTGGATCAATTCGGCGACGCGTTTCGGCGGTGTGGAAGGCGATGGATCAATCACAAGGCCTCTTGTACCATGAAATTGTCTGGGGGGGAAGAGAAGGGGAGAGATATTGCCGAAGTCTCGTTTGGTAATTGCCTAAATGTCCATCGTAATCTATTTTCGCCCCCTCTAACCTACGGGACTCTCTACTTGCCTGTTTACGGCCGACGGCCTAGACTTCATTAGTATGATGCAATATAAAACACAACCGGAATGTACGATCTTTGAGTTGGGTGAAGGGTACGATTCGTTGGATACCGACGCCCTGGACGAGGCGGGGGGAATTCTTCTAACCCACGCCGCAACGGTCGAGCCGCCGTGCATCTTGCTCGATTTCTCCAAGACGAATTTCATCGGCTCGACGTTTATCGAGATCATGGTGCGCACGTGGAAGCGATTAAACGAGCGGGGCGGCACCTTGGCCGTTTGCGGTCTGCAACCGTTCTGTGTCGATGTCTTGCGCGTCACCAAGCTCGAAACTCTCTGGCCCTCTTATGCCACGCGGGAAGAAGCGTTGAAGTCGTTCCAGGATTAGGAGTTAGCGTTTCTCGCGCCTTCTTTTTGCATTTCCCGAAAATTCGGCCTTGACGCTAATCGGGAAATGTCCTATTCTCGCCCCCTCAGACAGCGATTAATCCACGTGGATGGGGTCTGCACCTGGAATTTCCGCGACGGCAGGAATTCTGCGGACCGCGAAGCGTTGTCGCCCGCACGGATGCAAGCGGCCCGCTTCGGATATATCGACCGACGCCCGACGAAGTATCCGCCTCTGTTGGAACACAGGCGGCGACGATCGGGGAGCGTCCAATCGCTCCCGGAACAGTGTTGTGTCCTTAGCCCCCCTGGGACACTGCTTTTCCGGGGGCCTTTTTTTTGCGCGCATGCAGCAGAAAGCTGACGGCCTTGAATGGTACAAGGCGGCAGAATCCGCCCTTACGGCAAATAATACACTTCCGTCATGTCCGTCCAGATCTCTCCTTTTGCGGCGGCCTTGGGCAGTGGAATTTGGCAAGGGTCCGTCTTTTTCCACCATCGCTGTGTGTCCGGGTCGGCAGCCATGCGTTTCATATCCGCCTCAAAGTCGCTGCCTGTGTATTCCAGATAAGCGAAGAGATAAAGCTTTCCCTCGATTTCCGTCTGATGGATCGAGAAGTTCTGGATGTGGCATTTCTTCAACATTTCATTGACCGCCGGCCAAGGATGTGCATGCAGATCGCGGTAGCAGGCGGCCATTTCCGGCTTGAGACCGGTGATCCAAGCGTGACGTTGCGGTTGCGGCGTCGCATTGGTTGAACCGGCCGCAACCGCCGCGGCAATCAACGTTGCGAGACAATATCTCACGATGGCGATCCTTGAAATGGTGTGATCGAATTCAGTTTTTGCTCACGGCATTCACGAAAGAACTATTTTCATCGACATTGGATGCTTTGGCCGGTTTGCTTTCCATCCGTGCTTGGCCGACATCGGTCACGTCGATCGGCGCGATGTCCATCGCCGACTTGTAAAGCTGTAGAACGACGATGGTGTCGATTGCTTGTCGTTCTGCCTTGGGCACAGAAATTTCGAGGCCGGCATCCGTCTGGCTGACCCGAACTTGCCCGCCCGTCAATAGATTACTTGCCACGATTTTTGCAGGCAGGGCCGGAAGTTTCAGCACTTCCTTGGGCCATGCAAGGATATGCAAGTAAATCGTATCACCATTGCGGGTGCAGGCTATATGCTTGGCCGGCTTGTAAGGACCGCCGCGTGTTTCATAAATGCTTTGGGCGTATTTCTCCAACCAGGTTCCCATCTCCTTCAATCGCTCGACCTGCCGAGCCTCGATTTCACCGGTCGGCATTGGGCCTACGTTGAACAACAGATTGCCGTCGCCGCCCGCCGTGAGGATGAGCGTTTGCAGGCATTCGGCCAGCGTCTTCATCTTGTCATCGGGCTTCCACGACCACTGCTGGCAGATCGTCATGCAAGATTCCCAGGGACGGGTCATGTTAAAACCGCCGATGGTCTGCTCGGGCGTGTCGTAATCGCCAAGAATCTCATCGCCCACGCTGGTGCCCGCCATGCCTTCACGATTCTTACCAACCCGATTGTTGACAACGAGGCTTGGCTGGAGGTCATAGAGCATAGCCGCAAGGTCTTTGCCACGCTCGTGCGTCCATGGTTTTTCCCACTCTCCGTCAAACCACATCACGGTGAGAGGACCGTAATTGGTCAGCAGTTCCTTGAGCTGGGCTTTCAGATACTGTACGTATCGGTCCATGTTCGGAGCAGGCTTTTCCGTCTTGCCCGCCGGACTGCCGAGAGGATAGTCGGGATGACGCCAATCGCAGATCGAGTAGTACGTGCCAAAAGCAATGCCTTGTTTCTTGCAAGCCTCGGCCAACTCCTTCACGACGTCGCGTTGGAAGGGGCTTTTCGTGATGTTGTAATCGGTCAATCCTGAATTCCACAAACAGAAACCATCGTGGTGCTTGGTTGTAAGCACGATGTACTTCATACCGGCGGCTTTGGCGATGGCTACCCACTGGTCGGCATTGAATTTTGTCGGATTGAATTTCTTATAGAGATTATCATACTCCTTGATCGGCGTCGGCTCGCCGCGCGACCAGCCGATCTCCTGGCCCGTCAAGTTGACTGGCCCCCAGTGGATGAACATGCCGAAACGCATGTCTTGCCAGCGTTTCAAGGCCGCGGCATCCGTTTTAAGAGAAGCCTGTGGCTTCTCCTCGGCCGAAACTTGAGTGGCTCCCAACAGAAGCGACATCGTCGCAACGATCATAACACGGAAGATATTAGCGTTCATGCGATAATTCTCCTTGGAGTGTGAATACCAGATAACTGAGGGTGTCCTGAAATTCAAATGTTAGGGTCGTTTACGACCCTTGTCCGCCGTCGGCGGTCTTAGGCCCGAGCGTTTACGCCTTGTCGTTACCCACATTTTTTATCGTAATCGAGCGGAAATGCAAGTTTTTCCGACCCGTAGGGTCGTTTGGCAATAGCCCAGCGATTTATCGCTGGGTAGGAGGGCGCACCAATATCCGTTTCGTCCCGTAGGGACGATTGAAAATGATCCGAGAATCACCATTTCGATCGTCCCTACGGGACTTAAAGCACTGCGTATTCTCCCCTTCCCAGCAGTAAACTGCTGGGCTATTTTCACACG
>CAZNMP010000095.1:0-9007 GCA_964573875.1 uncultured Planctomycetaceae bacterium
AATCCCCAATGGAATGTCCGTGAATTCCTGCACGGATCAACCTGCCACGGCAATCAAAGTATGGACGAGAAAGAACGCCTTGAGCCGACAGCCTACTACCATCGAGAAGGACCGCTTGGGCATATTTTTCAGGCATTGCGCCATCACCAACCGCTGGCCAATATCGGCGTGTTGGGATTAGGGGTGGGGACGGTGGCAGCCTATGGTCTGCCCGGCGAGCGGATTACCTTTTATGAAATTGATCCGAATGTGGAGCAAATTGCAAAAAATCCACGGTATTTCACGTATCTCTCGGATTGTCGCGCGAAGACGGAAGTCATCTTGGGCGATGCCAGGCTTTCACTGGCTCATGGTCCCGCACGCCAGTTTGACCTGCTAGTGCTAGACGTATTCAGCTCCGATTCGGTGCCGGTTCATTTGATTACGCGGGAGGCCGTGCAAACTTATCTTCAGCATCTTGCCAAGCACGGCTTGCTGGCGGTTCATATTTCGGGCCGCTACCTGGATCTGGAACCGATCCTGAGCAGACTGGCCCAGGACGCCCACATGGCGATGATGATATGCAACGACAATCATGCGTCTGAAGGGCCAAAGAGATACGCCTCGACATGGGTTGTGATGTCGCAACAGGCGGCTGACTTGGCGGAATTCGAGCAGGACAAGGCCTGGACTCCGGCGTCGGTCCGATCCGGTCCTGTGTGGACAGATGATTTTTCGGACGTTGTGAGCACGTTTCGGCTAAAAAACGGTTCCTAGAAGGCAAAATGGCTTTGAGCCGGCTGGCTATTGTCAGGTACGGGGTACCGGACCTACAGAAGTCAAACCCCCCACCTGAGGCATTCCTTGTGGCACATTGATACATTGACGTTTGCCGTAGGGTTTGGTAGCTTATTAGATTCGCTATCTTGAACGGTCCAGGGTAGTGAGATTAGGCAACTGACCGAATATTCGACCTAACGCCGGACGTTTTCCGCGAGGAAACAAGAGCCGGTGTGCCTTTTACGAAGGAGCTTGGTTTGGCTACTGTCTTAGTGAAGGATTTGATCGAGGCGGGTGTTCATTTTGGCCATCGCGCGAGCCGCTGGAACCCGAAGATGCGGCCGTATATTTATGCACGCCGCAATTTGATTCACATCATCGACGTCCGCGAAACGATCCGCGGTCTATTGCGGGCGCGGAAGTATCTGCAAAAGGTGTCCTCGCAAGGCAGCTTGGTGCTGTTGGTCGGCACGAAGCGTCAAGCTTGCGACGTTATCGAACAACAAGGCGCCCGATGCGGGATGCCCTATGTGAGCGACCGCTGGCTAGGCGGCACGTTGACCAACTTCCGGACGATTCGCAGCCGGCTTGGTCGGCTCGAAGAGCTGGAACGGATCCGCACGACTGACGAGTTGGGCACCTATTCGAAGAAGATGCAATCGTCGTTGACCCGCGAGTATCGGAAGATGTATCGCAACCTGAACGGCATCCGCTCGATGAACCGTTTGCCGGAGTGCTTGGTGGTCGTCGATCCGCGGAAAGAAAAGAACGCGATCGGCGAAGCCCGGAAGCTGGGCATTCCCGTGGTGGCGTTGATCGACACGGATTGCGATCCGGACATGGTCGATTTGCCGATTCCCGGCAATGACGACAGCATTCGCTCGATCGAGCTGATCGTGACGTTGCTTTGCGACGCGATTTTGGGCGGCAAGATGGCTGCGGGCTCGATGAAGCAAGAGCAGGCGGAAGGCGCCATGGCTTCGGTATAGTCGCCGATCGCTCGTTTTCGTGCTTTTTGATGTCAGGTTGCTAATGAACTGTTAGGTAATGGTTTTTGCCTATTTTTCAGCCTCCCGATGGTCGGCTTCGGTTCATTGGTTACCTAGAACAGAATAGATTAACAAACAGCCGCCGCGTTCGCGCGGCGGCGTTATTTCGATATTTACACTACATACGAATATAACCGGAGGATACCCAGATGGCGGAAATCAGTGCGGCGGCTGTGAAAACGCTTCGTGATCGAACTGGATTGCCCATGATGGACTGTAAAAAGGCCCTTCAAGAGGCAGGCGGCGACTTGGACAAGGCCGTTGAGCTTTTGCGCAAGGCCGGCGCGAAGACGATGGAAAAGCGAGCCGGCCGCACCACATCGGCTGGCCGGATCACCATCTTTTTGGGCCCGGACGGCAAGGTCGGCTCGATGATCGATCTGCGATGCGAAAGCGCTCCGGTGGCGGTGAACGATCAATTCGTGCAGTTGGCCAACGACATTGCCCAGCAATTGGCCACGGGCCCCGGCGCAGCGTCGCCCGAGGATTTGTTGGCTCAGCCTTCGCCCAGCAAGACGGCGCCGACGTTGAAGCAGCAGTTCGACGACCTGAACAACCGTATTCGCGAAGTGTTCAAGCTCGAGCAGATCATACGAATCGACGGCCAAGTGGGCGGTTATGCGCATCACAACGGCGCAACCGGCGTGCTGTTGCAATACGAAGGCGGGAATGCGGAGTTGGCCAAGGATATCTGCATGCACGTGGCGGCCATGCGTCCCGCGGTGCTTTACAAAGAAGAGCTTGATCCGGCCGTGGTGGAGAAGGAGCGTGAGATTCTTTCGGCCGCCGCGCGTCAGGAAGGCAAGCCTGAGAACATCATCGCGAAGATGGTCGAAGGACGGCTGCGGAACTTCTACGCCGAGTGCTGTCTGGCCGAGCAACCGTTCGTGAAGGACGACAAGAAGACGGTCGGCCAAGCGGCCAAGGAAGCCGGCATGAAGATGGTTCGCTTCGTTCGTTGGGAATTGCCGAAGGAGTAGTTTTTTTCCCTCGCACATTCTCGTTCCGAAGCTGGAGCTTCGGAATGCGTGGACGAGGGGAACAAGCATGACGTTTGGTGCGTTCCGAAGCTGGAGCTTCGGAACGAGGTGAGATCGAGGCGAGATAGCTGGAGCTTCGGAACGAGACGGGAATATCGGAGCGAGATGAGCGCCTGCATCACAAACATTGAGGTTTTATAGCATGGCTGAGCAATCGTCGGCGGCGCCTAAGTATCGCCGCGTGGTGTTCAAGGTGTCGGGCGAGGGTTTCGTGCATCCGGGCGAGCGCGGCATCGCGATGGACGCCGTTTTGCATATTGCGCGTCAGACTTATAATGCCGCGCAACATGGGGTGCAAATCGCCATCGTGATCGGCGGCGGCAACATTTTGCGCGGTGCCCAGTTCACGTCGAGCAACTCGTGCATTCACGAGGCGACCGCCCATTACATGGGCATGTTGGCCACGATGATCAACGGGTTGGCATTGCAGGACGCCTTGGAATCGTTGGGTTGCGACACCCGGCTGATGACGGCCATCCGCACGGACGGCGTCGCGGAGCCGTACATTCGCCGCCGAGCCAGGCGTCACTTGGAAAAAGGGCGGATTGTGATTATTGCGGGCGGCACCGGTAGCCCCTTTGTGACCACGGACACGGCCGCCGCTCAACGCGCGTTGGAATTGGAAGCTGAAATTTTGCTGAAGGCCACCCGCGTGGACGGCGTTTTCAGCGACGACCCCGAAAAGAATCCTCATGCCGTACTTTATAGCGAGTTGAGCTATGATGATGTGCGGCGGCAGAACCTTCGGGTGATGGACCATGAAGCGATCACCAAATGCGCGGAATACAACATGCCCATCTTGGTGTTCAATTTCCGCAAGGACGGCAACATCGAGGACGCCGTACTCGGCCAGCGAGTCGGCACGTTGATTCACGAATAGCAATTGAGGGACTAGAGGCTAGGGACTAGGGACTAGACTGTTATTAGTTCCACCTCTCTAGCCCCTAGTCCCTGACCTCTAGCCCCTGTTGTTATGACTACTGACGAAATTCTTCTCGACGTTGAAGAGCGGATGGAAAAGGCGATTCGCAAGCTTAAGAGCGATCTGGCCGGCATTCGCACCGGTCGGGCCAATCCGGGCTTGGTGGACTCCTTGCGGGTGAACGTCTACGGTTCCGAAGTTCCGATCAAGCAGATTGCTTCGGTCGGCGCGCCGGAACCCAATCAAATCGTCATTCGCCCTTACGATCCCGGCACGATCAAGGACATCGAAAAGGCCATTCAGACGAGCGATTTGGGGTTCAATCCGCAGAGCGACGGCCGCTTGGTTCGGCTGAACGTTCCGCCACTGTCGACCGAAGTACGGCGCAAGATGGTCAACCGCATCAAGGAGTTGGCCGAGGAATCGAAAGTGGCGGTCCGCAACATTCGACGCGACGGGAACAAGTCGGCCGATCAAGGCGAGAAAGACAAAGACTTTTCCGAGGACGATCGCGACCAAGTAAAGGAAGAGATCCAAGAGTTGACCAAAACCTACGAAACCCAGGCCACGGAATTGGCCAAGGCTCGCGAAAAAGAAGTTATGGACGATTAGGCCGCATTTTGTGCGGCGGGATGGGGGCTAGGTCGTAGAAACTCTGGACGGGGCCACGCAAACCGATCAAGGGTTGTTTTCGCCCCACACGCCCATCTTTTGGGGCATCACGAATTGGCACGAGGGCCGACGGAACGTCGGCCGCTAAACGAGGGTTGGACGTGTTGGCAACCGCTAAACTGTGATGCTTTCTGAGCACATCCCGGGAGCTGTTAGCTCCCGGCTATTTTTCTTGGGTGCTTGGCTATTCTGTTGGGCATTTATTGGGCATTGTGCGGGCGGCGGGGAAAGCGACGTAATCTTTTGCTGTTTTGGTACGGGCCTGGAATTTCCGTATTGGCGATTTTGGACCGTTATGTTAGTGTATGGACCCCGTTCATGATCGGTCGTAGGTGCGGCAAGGATGGCCGTTTGCCCGACCGAAAACGGGCAGTTTTATACCCATTTTAGTTTGAAGTTGCGCATCGTCGCCGGTTGATCCTTAGGGAAAACAGGACGGATGCGCGGCTTTGAATTGGAAGCCGGATTATACGACTGCAAAGGTTGGAGAGACGAGCGTTTAGGCGTGCGATGCAAGAGCGGACCGCCGACTTATCTCTCCGAAGGCCGACAAGGAAGGAGGCCCCCATGCAAGCCGAACAAAGACAGGAAGTGCGGGTTCATATCCGTTGGATGATTCGTCGGGACATGCCCGAGGTGCTGGGCATCGAATCGGAAAGCTTTGAATTTCCGTGGCTGGAAGACGATTTTATCCGTTGCCTTCGGCAGCGCAACTGCATCGGCATGGTGGCCGAGGTAGATGATCGCGTCGTCGGCTTCATGATCTACGAGCTGCATAAGGCTCGGATCCATGTTTTGAATTTCGCCGTGGCGGCCGACTATCGTCGTCGCGGCGTGGGCAGTCAGATGCTTGCGAAGCTGAGCGCGAAGCTTTCGTTGCAACGGCGATGCAGAATCGTGCTGGAAGTGCGTGAAACGAATCTGGACGCCCAATTGTTCTTCCGTGAGAACGGATTCCGGGCGGTTTCGGTGTTGCACGACTATTACGCTGATACGCCCGAGGACGCCTATTTGATGCAATATCGCTATCGCCCCGAACGGCAAGCGGTGCTGGACTCGACGATCCGCATTACTCGGATGGCGGGGTGAAAAAAGGGACGGGAATTTCCGTCACTTCCAGTGTGGCAAGGTCGACGACGGCCAGCGACGGCCGGCTGGTGCGCGAGAGGGCTCCGGGATTCAGGACGAGGGTCTTGCCCTCAAATTCCCTGTAGAAAGAGTGGGTATGCCCGTGGCAAATCAAATCCCACTCGCCTGATTGAATCATGTGGCGCAGCAGGCGCACATCATCTCCATGAAGAAACGCCACCCGACGGCCTTCGAGCTCCAGGGTGCCCAGCTCGTCATGCAACTCGTGCTGGGGATCGGTGATGGCTTGTCGGATACGGTCGGGATCGTCGATATTGCCGAAGACGAAATGCGTTTTCAGTCCCTGCAACAAGGGAACGACCGCCGCGCCGATGTCGCCGCAATGAATGGCCATATCGACATGTTGACCATGAAGGATGCGGACCGCCCTCTGAGCAAATTCGACTTCACCGTGCGTATCGCTAATGACACCGATCTTCATGGAACAACCCCGGCTGGCAAGTCCTGGTGGTATAACGAGGGGACGTACAAACCATCGTGACGCAAGCACAAACGTCCTATGGTATCTCCCACACTGTTATCGGCAAATACCACAACAAACTTGTTAATAATAGGTAGTAGACACTATGGGTTATAGCACTTTACTCCATCGAGTGCAATACTTAGAGGTGTAGGTATTTTACCAGAATTTAAGTAGATCTGCAATTTTTTGCCTTGCTTGTTCCAAACTGGCAAGGCGCACGGCATCGCCCGCATTAACGCCCTCGGCACGAATGAACTGGATGTCGGTTATCCCGACGAACCCGAATATCGTACGAAGCCAAGGCTCTTGATGGTCAAACGCATGGAAAGGCGTGTTTGGGGCGTATTGGCCTCCGCTGGCGGCAAGAATGACCATCTTCCGGCCTGTCAGCAATCCTTTCCCCTCTGCTGAAAACGTGCGGCCTACGCGGATGATCTGGTCTACATAGGCTTTGAACGCGGAGGGCATAGAAAAATTGTACATCGGCACCCCTAACACATACCGGTCGGCTGCGATAAATTCATCGACCAATGCGTTGGACACTTGCATGGCCGCTTGGACATCGGTTGCGTGCGTTTCCGGGGGAGTATAGGCCCCCACGATCCACGCTTCGGAAACATGAGGCGGCGGATTGCGGCCCACATCTCGGTAAACAACCGTATCGCTCGGATGCGAGGCTTTCCAGCCGTCGATGAACTCCTTGGAAAGCCGGCGTGAAATCGACCGTTCGCCCCGCGCACTGGCATCCAGATGCAAAATGCAGCTCATGGGTATATCCTCCTTCTACATCGGGTGTGGCAATTTTTACTTGGCTGTCCAGCGAAACGAGGAATCCACGTGATTCCGGCGAGGTTATTCGCACCGCTCAGAACGACTACTTGCCATGTTTTTTTGCCAGCCCCTCTACAGTTGCGTTTTTCAGATAGGCAATTGTAGAAGCGAAGGAGCATAAGGCAATTGCGGCTTTTTCTACGCGATCCGCAAGCCTTTGGGCAATGACTCGCCGAAGACAAGCCCTTGCTCGTCCGTGTCGAGCGTTCCGCCATTGCGTACAAGCTCGATGAAATGCCGGGGCGCATGGAGCGTTTCGAGCCAATCGGCCGCTTCGCGGCGCGTTTTCTCGGGCAGATCGCGGTAGCGGTCTTCGGTGCGCCGCGCCAATTGCATCACCGTCAGTTGAGTCTCGGCACTTTCCAACCGAAACGACAACAATTTGGTGAGCCATTGCGAAACCGTTTCGGCGGGAACAACGGCGTTCAGCGGCCCATAGAGAGGCGATCTAGCTCCGAGCCGACCGATGGCCCAGATCATGGCAGGCCGCACGGGCTCCATCTTCCGTTTCGGCAGCATATCCAACAGCATCGAGCCTAGTTGGGCTTTGGTGGCTGAAGAAAGAAGCTCCAAGGAGCCCAGGAGCCGCCACATTTCCGGGGTTTCGGCAATTGCAAAACTGAAATCGCTACGTCCTCGCCCCGTGGTTAGTTGGTGATGCAAGCTGCGGATCGGGCCGAGCAGCGGGTCGGCCACCGCCTGTTGCTGGCCGGCCGCCAGACCGCCGCCGATGCGTCGCCAGAGGATCCAGCCTTCGACGCGGACATTGGCGGCGGCATGGGCGAACTTGCCTTGTAGAAGCGTCCACGTTTGCGCAACGCGCCAATCATCGACGGCCAAACCATAACCTGGTCGCAATGCAAATCCCAACAAATTCAACCAACGCGATTCATGCACGGGGCTGCGTCGTCGGCCGGGCTCAAGCTCGATTAAAGCCTCCCAAATGCGACGGCAAAGCGACGTCGGCCAAAGGTTTCGACTCATCCCGACGGCCGTTGCCAAGCGTTTCGCCAAACCGTCGGGCTTGTCATTTCCCTCGGGACCGAAGGCATTTTCGATCAACGTTCGGCATTCCCGCCAAACGGCTTCGTCGATGAATCCCTCGCCCTCGGCTTGCGACTGATGGGCTTCAATGTCGGTCTGCGTGGTCGATCGGACGTCGAATTGAAGCCGCCAACTTCGCCGGCCGCCGACCTCGCTGAGCCAAAGATCGAGCGTGCCGATTTCGGTGAGCCGTGCGTGAAGATTCACGGAAACCACTTCGGCCGGATCTTTTTTGCGCGACCGCAACACCGTACGAATCGGCGGCAAGGGCGTCATCTGTTCGCTATCGACCGTCACCATTTCGCCGGGCTTATCAGTCAATCGCGTGCTGGAAACGAAGAGCGGAAACTCGACGGGTTCGGAAACCCGAAGATCGAATTGTTGCGGTAATACGGCGTCGTGGCCGGGCTCGATGCCTGCCGGCAAGAGGCAAACGGCGAGCGAGGGGTTGGGATTAGAGACTAGGGGCTGGGGGCTAGGGGCTAGAGATTTATGATTTATGATTTCTAATTTATGATTTGTCGCCTCGGTAATCTGAACTGTTAACCCTGAGCCCTCCTTACTGGGCACTTGCACTAATGGCTGACCGCCCTCACCCCCGGCCCCTCTCCCGCCGACCAACCCTGCGGGTCGGTGCCCGGGCGAGGGGAGATGTGTTTCACTGGCCACTGGGCACTGGCCACTAGCCACTTGTACGGATGGCTGGCCGTGGGCTTCTGATTTCGTGTTTTCCACGCCGATGTAATAAGTTCGGGCCAAACCGGCGGCAATGCGAATGCCTTGGCCTCGGCGGACCATGCCGTAGTATGCGGCTCCGCGAGCAACAGCTAGATCGAGCCGATCGTTATCTAAAACGATCGGTTGCCATGTTTTTTGTTCGGTTGCGAACCAGCTTTCCAAGACCTCCAACAGCCGCCGGCGAAGCTGCGACGATTCGAAGACGCCGCCGTTCAACAGCACGATGTCGGGCCGCGCGGGGTCGTAGTCGGCCGGCATTTCGTTTTCGTCCATCGCCACATGCCGATGGGCGGTCAAAAACGCCGCCAAATAGCGCGTAATTGCCGCATCTGGGGCGAAC
>CAZNMP010000096.1:0-8951 GCA_964573875.1 uncultured Planctomycetaceae bacterium
TCAATCCGTGCGCCAAGTAATTGTCGATTGTATCGCGGATGGTTTGTTCGCTCAGCGGGCCTTCTTTTCCGTCCCAGCCTCGGCCTGACGGCACCGGAGAAAACTGCACTGCAACGGGGAAGAAATCAAGCGTTTTCGCGGGATCTAGTTTTTGGGGAGCCGGCACGGCCTGTGGTTGGTCACCCCAAGCGGCTTGCTGGGCAAAGACGAATAGGATTGTAGAAATTAATATCTTTTTCATGATCGTAGCTTATGGTTTGAGTACATTGATCAATTGGGCGATTTCCCTGCGAACCTTCAGCAGGGCCGCCGGATCGCGGTTGAAATAGTGGGCATCCATCAAAACGGCTGAAGGCACGGCCAGCAATGCTTTGGCCTGCTTTTTCAATGCCGGATCCGTTGCGGCGGCTGCACGTTTTTTCAGCTCCAGCAAATAACCGAAATCTTCCAATCCGTCGCGAATCTGTTTAAGTCGAACGCTGGGCGTCGGTCCGGGATAGATCAGCCAGCCGTTGCCGTTGTGCAATCCGCCCAACGGATAAGGATACGGTTTGTCGCCCATTTTCCAACCGGTTTTCTGCCAATCGCGGCGGTCGACGCCTTGAACGGTCCACTCGTTGTTGCCGCCATAGATGAACATGCCTTCGGTCTGATATTTCCAGGCCATCCACAACGCCAGGCGATGTTCAATTGCCTCGTTGTCGATTTCCATGTTGGGAGCCTGGACCAAAGGCCTTACAAAATCGGCATGGAGCGGCATGTGGCAGTAGTAGAACCAAAGCGATGTTCGGCCATGATTATGCTGGGCGAACTCCGCGCCCTTGCCCGACGAAATGTCGGACATCCAGATATCGCACGCCTCGCCGATGCGGGGGAAATACTGGCTGGCCAAAAACACCCGCAGATCGGGATACAGCGTTTTCATCTGCTTGCAATAGGGGATATTGCGGGCGTCTAGTTGCGAGGCGGACGGCTCGTCTTGATTCGAGTAAACGATAGCCTTCGAGAGCCATCCCTTGCCGCGCAGGTGCTCGACCAAAGGTTTCAATTGTTCCGGTTTATCGCCGCCGCTAGGAATCTCGAATAGTTGCAGACCTCGCGCAAGACAGAACTCGATATTCTCATCCAGCGTGCGAAAATCAGCGGATTCTAGATTAACGAAATCCTTGCCCACCGAGATCGGATCAATGCCGTGAGCCAAAAATTCGCCTAAAAGCGCGCGGTAGTCCGCAGGTGACATTTTTTCGCCCGAGGGCAATTGCGGCACGCTCCAGGCCGTGATGGGAAACGCCACGCGATCGGGCAATGCAAAATCATGCACCAATAGCGAGACGTTGATTGATACGCTTACGCCATCGACGTTCAACAGCAACCGGCCTTCGTATTTTCCGGCCGCTGCATCGCGTGGCACGTGAACTTCGACCCAAAACAACCCCAAATCATTGCCCGCGATCTCCAGGGAACCGTTGGGCAACAGTGGATCGGGCCAAGCTCCCGTGTAAAGCGTTGGATAACGCACGGGCTTCGTGTCAACATAGCCGACGCGATAGATTTTCACGTTCTCGCGTGAAATTGTTGCATTGCCGCCAACAGACCGAAAGTCTTCCGCCGCCAGTGTGACGTTGCGACAGGTTTTGCCCACGTCGGGCAATACCGCGACTTGGAAATTTTCGTATTCATTCCGGGCGGCTTCGAGCGAGGCTGAGTTGCCGTAGATGCCTTTGAACCAATATTTGTTCCGCGGCACTTTTTCCAGGCCATGCTGGATGCCGACAAGGAAGTTTTGTGGAGCCTGGGGGCCCAATGCTTGGCGCCAAGCGTCGCGGGCCGCGGCAAAACGCCGAAGTTGTTCCGAAAACGGGAGCCCCCAATGATCCACCTCGGTTTGCGCGGCTTGTTCAGCCGGGGGCGTTTGCTTCAAAAGCTCTTCGTCGGTCGGTTCCGCAACAGCCCAGGAAATGAGCGAACAAATACAATAAAACGTTGTGGCTAAAAAAATCGTTCTTCGCTTCATCGGTCTGAATCCGTTGGCGTTAGATCTTAATGACTTGGTTCATTTCCAATCTTCAGATTGGAAACCCGTTGCAGGGTATGCCCAATCCTGGTCCCCGGAATGCAATGGACTCACGCAAGCGTAAAAACAGATATCAGGGTAGGAAATGGAGGAATGTTAGCGAGCGGAGGGATTTTTCACATGCCGCCATGATCCCACGAATAGGGTCGAAAGTCAATTAGTGCAATGCCCCTCTTTGGGGTAGTGTTGCAAATGCTCCAATTTCGCAACCCCCTGTAATAATTGGATAAATCGTGAAGGACTTTCCGAAAATGAGTACAGTATCGACTATGCAGGGGCTTGCTGTGTTAGTCTGGGGGGGGAAGTTATGTGCGAGTTGGAATCGTCGGATTTCCGGAAAGCCCGATATTTACCAACCATCGGTGTGATTTTAATTTTCTTGGCCCTCGGTAACTGCATGGTTTTGGCGGATGACCAAGGACTAAACGTCGCGACAGACCCTGCACTCGCGCAATCCACCGAACTGTGGAAAGATTCGCTGGCCGTTCAGGAATCACCTGCCACTCAAGATTATTTATGGTTTCCGGCCCTGGGGCCTCGAACCTGGACGATCGACTATCGATTCCGCACGCTTGTTGATAGTTCGACCACCTATGAGTTCGGAACGCCTCCCTATTACGAAACTCAACACACACCCCTCAGCCGGCTTAACTTCCCGTTAGATTCTTACTGGCACGGCATCCAGCTTGGCCTGCAGAAACCGACCTGGGACATTCACATGGAATGGCTGTTTCCACAGCAGGGCATCCATGGAACCATGGAAGATTACGACTGGCGGTACCCCAATCAGGACTTCACCGACCTGGGTTATATGGATGAGCGTTGGACCGATGGGCAGATGCTCGATCTCGGATTTGACTTCCAATTGTCGGAGCATCCATTTGGGTTGCCGTTTGAGATATGGCCTACGTTGGGATTCCGATGGCAACGGTTTAACATAATGAACTACGACCTTGTGCAGGTCAAATTTGAAGATGAGTGGCTTGATCCACCTTACACGGAGTCTGGGAATATCATTTCGTTCAATCAGCAGTATTACATTTTTTATCTTGGCGGACAATTTCGCAGCAAGCTGGAAATGAAATATCTGCCGCCGATTGCTCTGACGATCCAGATGGACTGGGGCAGCACCAACGGCTACAACGTTGATCACCATTTGGTGCGAGAAGGAGATCGCTACACGATGGAAAGCACTCGCGGCAGTTGCTGGCACGCCGGCTTCACTGCCGAAGCTCTTATTTCGGAACGTTTTAGCGCCGGCATACAGGCCGACTATCTGGAAATCCGTACGCGCGGAACGCATCGTGAGTACAATGCGCCACTCAACGTTGATTACACGTGGGACAACGGCGTTTTGGCCTCGTCCAACCAAACTTGGCTGACGGCCTTTCCGCGAATCCGAATCTAACGGTTCCTACGGTAACGAATTCATCATTCTGGCGCGTATGGCCGACACCACGTTGCGCGGCAAGAACTTCGCTAGTTCCACATCCGTTGCAATCGAAGCGATTTGTTTGATCAGCGAACTTGAGACGTGCGCCAAATCGCCGTCGGCGATCATGAACAACGTCTCGACGTCGGGCGATAGATGCCGGTTGGCCATCATCATGGTCAACTCGGCGGCGATGTCGGTGATGGGCCGTACGCCGCGAATCATGATCCGCGCCCCGCACTGCTTGACGAAAGTTACGGCCAATCCGCTGAAGGTGCGAATTTCGACGTTCGGCAAATGCAAAGTCGCCTCGCGAATCAAGTGATGGCGTTCGTCGGCGTTGAACAGCGTCTGCTTTTCGATGTTTACGCCGACGCCCACAATCAGACGATCAAACAACTTGCTCGCTCGTTCCATGACGTTGAGATGCCCCAACGTGATAGGATCGAACGAACCTGGATAAACGGCAACGCGGGGTGGTTGTGAGACGCTCATGGGATTCGTGGTTCGTGGTTAGTGTTATTGGGTTGGCCGCCCCTTGATTGATAAGATTCGGACAATCAGCTTTTTAACGCCTCGATCAATCGTTCAATGTCTTCCGCATTGTTATAGGCGTGGGGACTAATGCGCAATCGACCTGCACGACAGCTTAACAGTACTTTACGCTCGAAGCATCGTTGACGCAATTCATGCGGATCTCGGCCGGGGATTTCGAAACTCACGATTCCGCTTCGATGTGCGGGGGAGCGGTCGCTAAGCAGGATTGCCCCCAATTCCGCCAAACGCTGACATGCAAGGTCGGTAATCTCCCACACACGCCGCGAAATTGCATCTTGGCCGAACCGGCGAAGCAATTCCAAGCTAGCCTCCAATGCCAACAGCCCGGCGACGTTTTGCGAACCGCCTTCATACCGGGCGGCCGTATCCTTAAAAACCAGCTCGATATGGCTGAAGTCCATTTCATTGCGAACGCTGTTCCAGCCGACGCCGACCGGCCGGAGTAGATCGAGATGCTCGCGCCGCGCAAAAAAGACGCCTGCTCCTTCCGGCCCCAAAAGCCATTTATGACCGTCGGCCGCGAGGAAATCGACCGGGGTGCGTCGCACATCGAGCGGAAAAACGCCCAATCCTTGAATGGCATCCAGAAACAACTTCGCCCCGCGCTTGTGAACTTGGTCGGCAAGTTGATCCAGGTCGTGTCGCCAACCGTTGGCAAAGGCGACCCAACTGACGCTGACGATTCGAGTGCGGCAATCACAGGCTGCAAGGAGCTGATCGATGTCGAGAACCCCCTTTTCAGCGGAAATGCGGCGAGTTTCCACCCCGTGGTCGGCCAAGTGGAGCCAGGGATATTGATTCGTGGGATACTCGTCAGCCCGGATGACGACATTATCGCCTTTTTGCCAAGGGAACCCTTCGGCAACCAAATTGATGCCGGCCGTGGTGTTGCCCACAAAGGCGATTTCCTCGGGAATTGCCCCCAACAGCTCGGCAGCCAAGGTTCTTAAGTGTTCGACACGTCTCGACCAGTCGGGATAGTGGGCCGAACCGTTCTGCGAGGCATCCGCGGCCCAATTGGCCAATGCCACCTGGGCCGGTCCACTTAACGGCGCCACGGCAGCATGGTCTAAATAGGCCCAATCCCGAGCAACCGGCATCTGACTGCGGAAATAATCCCAATCGGCGACAGTGGGCATTTTTCGCTCCCAAAGGTTCTTGCCCTCCCCCCGGTTTTTTTTGGCTCCGACAGGCCAAATCGCTTGGGAAAAGGACATTTTTTTCAAAAAAAGCAACGATTTGCCTCGAATTCTTGAGGGCCAGTGGTGAACCGGAGGCGGATTAATTATACTGTAAAGTGCAAGAAGAACCATTCGTGGGAGAGGCCATTATGCCCAAAGCCTTGTGTTTGACGGGAAGTGTTGTTGCGATTTTGCTGTTGTTGGTGTTTGGGCTCGATCTGGCCATCGGTTTTCCGTTTGGTCGGGCTAGCTCGACGATGGATATTGGGCTCCTGATCGCCTCCCTCGCTTTGGGGTATGTGAGTTGGACTACGTTGAAAGAACAAAAGTAAATGGCAACTGAAGGCAACACCCCGGAAGTTAAAAAAACAGGTCGCGAACCGCTTTCTCCCGCTAAACGCAAGCGGTTGGAGAAGGTGTTCGAACATGCCGGCAAAAAAGCGTCTGCCTCGACCGATTTTGATTACATCACCGAATTGCTCGGGCAATGTGTTGCGGGCGATCCTGGGAACTTGACATACGTTCGCTCGTATATCGAAAATCTGCAAAAGAAATACGGCGGTAACAAAAAAGGGAGCCCCCTGGCGCAATTCAAGGAACGCGGCTCGCGCAGTGCCTTGAAAAAAGCGCTGTCCCAAGAGCAATGGGACGAGGCCATTAAGTTCGGCCTCAAAGCGCTGACGGTCAACCCTTGGGATGCTCCCACGCTGACCGGCATGGCCACGGCCGCCGCTAAGTCGGGCGATCGCGATTGCGAGCTTTATTATCTTCGCTGCGCGTTGACGGCCAACCCCAAGGATCCCGAAGGCAATCGGCTTTACGGTATCGCCCTGGGCGAGCGTGGCCTCTTCGATCAAGCCATTGCCTGCTGGCATCGCGTTGAAGAAGCAAGGCCTGATGACGACGAGGCAAGGCGCGCGATTGCCGTGTTGACGGTGCAAAAAGCCCGGTCACGCGGCGAATTCGACGATGATGATAACACGTCGCGCAAGCTTCGGGCGAAGGCCCAGCAGCAGGAAGAAACGACCGCGGAACAGCGGATGCTCCAGAAAATCGAAAACGATCCTAAAAACTTGACCAACTACTTGGAGCTCTCGCAGTATTACATTGGCGAGGAGCGTTACCAAGATTCCGAGCAGATATTGGCCAAGGCCTTCGAAGCGTCCGGCGGCAGTCAGGAAATCCGCGAAAAATGGGAAGATTCCCAACTTCGCAATTTACGGCAGAAAATCGCGACCGCCAAGGATCCCGAGTCTAAGAAAAAACTCCAGGAGGAGTATTTCGAGAAGGACATGGAAGTGTGCAAATATCGCGTCGAGCGATATCCGAACAACCTTGCCTTCAAATACGAATTGGGATATCGCTACATGCTCACGAAGCGCTATCCCGAGGCCATCCAAGAACTGCAAGTGGCTAAGAACGACCCCCGTCGCAAGGGGGTTTGTATGCTTGTTCTGGGGCAATGTTTCCAGCAAATCAAGCAGTATCGGTTGGCCATGAGCCACTACGAGTCGGCGATTCAAGAGATTCCTGACCGCGATGCCGACAATAAGAAAAAGGCCTTGCATCTAGCCGGGCGGCTTGCCATGTCGCCGGTCATGAATGATATTGATACGGCCGAAAAACACCTCACCACCCTTGCGGGTTTGGATTTCAGCTATAAAGACATCTCGGCTCTACTAGACAAAATCGCGCAGTTACGCGAAAATCCAGATTCTCGCCCGGCCAAAGAGAGCAGCCAAGGCGAGGCCCAACCGGAAGCCAACCAGGAAAACAATACCTCGGACGCGCCGGAAGGCACGTCGTAACCATATACCAAAACCCTTATTACGCGAGAAACCATGCCGAATATCAAGAGTGCGAAGAAACGTATGAAGCAGAGTGCCGTCCGAAATGCCCGGAATCGTTCGGCCAAGAAGGAACTCAACACCGAGTATAAGAAGGTCATTGCCGCCATCGATTCCGGCAACGTCGCCGCTGCCGAGGCGGAACTTTCCGCCGCCGCGAAATTGCTCGATAAGACCGCTGCCAAACGCATTATCCATCGCAACGCTGCTGCACGCACGAAGTCGCGTCTTTCGGCAAAGATCAAGAAGCTTAAAGGCAAATAGGCTCTCTTGTCTAGCTTGCCTAGTGTGACCTAGCCGTACTTCCCTCTCAAGTGGCGACTTCGGCATAACCGATACGATCCGTAGAAGACTGCGGATCGTTCGTGATTTACAATTCTGCACGAAATGCCTTAGGTGAGGGGGGAGGGCGTTCCATGCGTTTGGAACTGCTTGCATGGGGGATAGGCGTTTTGGCAATGTTATGCCAAACGGGCGCGGCTGCGCCCGCCGCGCCGGCGGCCCCCATTGTGACGCATCAAGCCCTGTTCGCCATTCCTTTTCGAGTTGAGCCCACGGCGGATGCCGCGCGACGGCCCGTGGAAGTGCATTTGTATGTTTCCACGGATCGTGGAGCCCACTGGCAGCTCTATTTCAAAACGCCGCCGACTAAGCAGCAGTTTCAATTTCGCGCAACCAAAGACGGCGAATACTGGTTTGCCATTCGCACGGTCGACAGGTCGGGGCAAATTCGGCCGCCGACGATCACGGAGCCCGGTTTGCGCGTCATCGTTGATACGAAGTCGTCCGGCGGGCCTGTTCTGGCGCAACCGCCGACCAAAACGCAAAAAGCCGGGAGCTTGTCTGCCGACGACAAAACGGCTTCCATGTCGGAATCCAAAGGGGCCGTAGCCATCGCGATCAACCCGCCGATTGGGAAAAAATACGCGCCGAAAGAAAAGGAATCGAGTTCCTCGGAAAACGTTCCGGGTTTGCCGTCGGGCGAGCGGCCGCGGATGGTGAACTCACGTTCCTTTGAGCTTGAATACGAAGTTGATTCGGTAGGGCCCTCCGGTATTGGGCGCGTCGAACTTTGGGGTACTCGCGACAACGGCCAAACATGGCACAGCTTTGCCGTGGACAACGACACACGCAGCCCGATGTTGGTGCAAGTTCCCGAAGAAGGCATGTACGGTTTTCGCGTCGTGGTTTCCAACGGTGTGGGGTTTGGAGGAAAACCGCCCAAAGCCGGCGATCAGCCGGACCTCTGGATCTGTATTGATCTGACCAAGCCGACGGCCAATATCGTCTCTGCCCAACAAGGCGTGGATGACGAGACGGGACGTCTGATCATTACCTGGCAGGCCGACGACAATATGTTGGCTGCCCGGCCTGTATCACTATCCTTTAGCCAGAGTCGCACAGGACCCTGGCTGCCGATCGCCAGTGGTCTCGAAAATACGGGACGCTATGCCTGGACGATCGACAATCGCACGCCGTCGCAATTTTATTTGCGGCTGGAAGTGCGCGACGAAGCCGGAAACGTAGGCATTTGCGATGCAACGGAAGAAGTAAGCATCGACCAATCCCAGCCTACGGTTCGAGTTCGCGATGTCCATCCTGTGGGGCAAACCGATGCACGGTCGGTTCGATAACCGTGGGGGGGCTTATTGCCGAAGAGTTGCCGAACCCTAACAGGGGTAGGGGTGTCTCTTGGGTAAGAAGGTTATAAACCAATGCGATACCTATTGATTTTTCTGGGCGTTGCCAGTCTGTCGCTAGGCGTCTATACATGGACGAGGAGCGACTTGATTGCTCCTTCGTTCCTTGTGGCGGGCGTCGTTTGCCTCATGGACAGCATCGTCAATAAGATCGCGATT
>CAZNMP010000097.1:0-3996 GCA_964573875.1 uncultured Planctomycetaceae bacterium
GGATATGGAGGAGCAGGCCGTCGGGCGAAGCTGCTTGGACGCGGTAAAGCATCAGGGCGGCAATGCTTGCAACGAGGATTTGGCCGATGAGTTTGCCGCGGGCGGAAACGCCTTTGGCCGGGGTGTGCAATTTCACCAGATCATCGATTATGCCGAGCAGCGTCATGCCGCCGACCACGACCAGGGCTGGTGCGACGAAGCCGTTTTTCCAATCGCAAAACAACAGGGCCGAGGCGAACAACGCCGCGACGATGAATAGCCCGCCCATGGTCGGCGTGGCGTGTTTTTTGCTGTGTAGATGGGATATTTCCGCCGAGTCGCTTTTATTCGGTTCTCGAAAATGGTTGGCCAACCATGCGATCCATCGGGGGCCCAGCAGGACGGCCACGGCAAAGCTCAAGCCGGCGGCAAGGGCAGCGCGCGGCGTGATTTTTTCCCACGCAGCAAATGCGTCGGACCAGTCGGAGAGCAAAGCACAATGATGAAACAGCCAGAGGAGCATGAGGGACCAATGTTGAGATCAGAATGTCAAGGAGATGACCAATGTCGGCATGAAGATGTCGGATGGAAGAATGCGACATTCGTCATTTTCAAAAATCCCTGAGCAGCCGGGACGGCGTTGTTGCGCCGCCCCGGCGCCCAGTCAAAGACCTCGTTGCGAAGCACCCGCCGATGCGGCCGACCCAGTTAGCCGCGTATCGGCGGGCTTGTTGCTCCTACCCAAGGAGGGAGGGGTATGTGCCGAATTCCCGCAAATCCGACACAGGCAACGAAGTCTTGCCAATGGTTCCTTAAGGGGTTGGTTTTTCCGATCCGCAATTACGCAACGAATCAGGTCGAATTATGTTCCAACATTTCGACAATGCGTTCCATTGCCATGCGGCGCGATCCTTTGATCAACACCACATCGCCTGGCAATATCGCTTGCTCCAGATAAGGTATGGCGTCTTCCACATGGGGACAGGGTATGGCCTGGCCTCGGGGCATTCCGACGTCGCGTGCGCCATCGACCACGCAGCCGGCATACTCTCCACATGCGATCAGGAACTCGGCCTTGCCCGAACCGACGATCTCGCGTCCGATTTCTCGATGCAGATCCGCCGATTGGTCGCCTAGTTCGCACATATCGCCGGTTATGACGATACGCCGACCGTGTGCATTAAATTCACCCAGCAGTTCGAGCGCCGCGCGCATGGCCGTCGGGTTCGAATTGTAGGCGTCGTTGATAATCGTCGCGCCGTGTAATTCCTGCACTTGGCATCGCATCGGCACGGGTTGGAACTTGTAGAGTTCTCGGGCAATCGCGTCAAGATCAAAATTGAAAGATCGAGCAACAGCCACGGCAGCCAAGGCCGAGGTCAAGTGGTGACGTCCCCATACGGGTGCGCAGAATTGGCAATCTTCGATGCGGAACGACAATCGCCCGCGATCGCTATGAATGGCCGTGGCACGAAGATCGCAATTTTCGTCGGAGCCGATCCACGCAATTTTTGCGGGACAGCGATAGGATTCGTTGTAGAGCCAAGGATCATTGGCAAGCACGGCGAGACCATTGGCGGGCAGAGCTTCCAGTAGCTCGGCCTTCGCCTCGGCAACTTGCCGCCGACTGCCGAAACCGCTCAGGTGGGCATCGCCGATGCATGTAATGACTCCGATTTGCGGCGACGCAAGCTCGCTAAGCTCGGCAATTTCGCCGGGCGCGCTGGCGCCCAATTCTAAGACCGCGTAGTCATGGTCCGGCTCGATGGCCGTCATGCTTAATGGAACGCCGAGATGATTGTTGAAGTTGCGGGGGCTGGCCGTTCCACGTAAACGTGATTGCAGGATTGCGTGGATCATCTGGCGCGTTGTCGTTTTGCCTGCGCTGCCGCTGACGGCAATCACTACGCCGGAAAACTGCTTGCGCCGCCAACGAGCCCAATCGACGAGAGCCTTGTGGGTGTCATCGACGCAAATGGTCCAGTGATAATCGGGCACGGCGACCTCATGGGAGACGATCGCGCCGGCCGCACCACGTCGGAATGCTTCATCGACGAATTTTTCGCCTTGATGTTTCGGACCTTGCAGTGCCCAGAAGATGTCGCCCGGCTCGACCTGCCGACTATCGCTTTGTATTGGTCCCAAGGGCGTATCGTCTGCCGGATCGAGCATGACGCCTCGACGCAGCCGGCCGCCGATCACGCGACTGAGTTGGCCGATGGTAGACATGGTTGCAGGGGATTAGGGATTGGGGATTAGGGATTGGAAGGTAGAGATTAGGGATTAGGTTTTTTCATGACAAGGGATCCGGGCAGTTCGGATTGCTATAGAGCCAATCGCGTGCCGTTTCGGCGTCGCTATGCGGGATCGATTTGTGGCCGATGATTTGTTGTTTTTCGTGTCCTTTTCCGGCGATCAGCACGCAATCGCCCGGTTGGGCGAGATTCAACGCGCGGCCTATCGCTTCGACGCGGTCGGGAATTACTTCGACGGCGCCAGGGCAATAAAAACCGCTTAAAATGTCGCGGAAAATTGCTCGGGGATCCTCGTGGCGCGGGTTGTCGTTCGTCAGAATGACTGCGTTGGCGTTTTGTTCGACGGCTTGGCCCATCAAAGGTCGTTTCAGGCTGTCGCGCTCGCCGCCTGCGCCGAAAACGCAGATCAATCGGCCTGTTGTTACACTGCGCAGCGTTTTCAAAACGTTATCCAAGGCCGCAGGTGTGTGTGCGAAGTCGACAAACACGCCGAAAGGCTGTCCGCACTCGATTCGTTCTAATCTGCCGGGCACGTGTCCGACCGATTCCAAACCACGAACTACGGTGGTTAGCTCGATACCATAGGCTAAGCCCACTGCGGCGGCGGTCAGGCAGTTGTAAATATGATGCCGACCGATCATCTGCGTTCGCACCGGCACGGTCTCGCTGCCAGCCGATAGCAGGAATGTCTGCTCGCTGATGCACTGTTCGTAGGGAATCGCGGTGATTTCGGCCGCTGCATCGATGGCAGTCGTCAACGTTGGACCATCGAGACGCCGTAGATAATCGGCCGATCCGGGATCGTCGGCATTGAGCACGGTGAAGCCTTCGGCCGCCATGTGATCGAAGAGTTTCGCTTTGGTTTGACGATAATCGCGCAAACTGGCGTGGTAGTCGAGATGATCTTGCGTGACGTTGGTTATGCAGGCAACGTCGAACTCGGCCCCTGCCACACGTGATTGCGCCAGGGCATGGCTCGATACTTCCATGACCGCATGGGTGCAACCGTTGCTCACCATGCGAGCTAGAAGTGACGCGAATTTGTCGGACGGCGGCGTCGTATGCGTAGCCGGTTCGATGATGCGGCCGTCGAGATAGCCCAGCGTTCCTAGAATGCCGACCTGATGGCCTGCGGCGGTCAATATGCCGGCGATCAGGCAGCTCGTGGTCGTTTTCCCGTTCGTGCCGGTAACGCCGATCAATTTCAACTGCCGGCTAGGGTTGCCGGCCAACGCCTGGCACAGTCGGCCATAGGCCTCACGTGCATTGGGAACAACGCACCAAGGAACTGTTATTTCGGATGTGGGAGCTTGTTGGCTGACCACGGCCGCGCAGCCGCGTGCCATTGCTTCGGCAATGTAGGAGTGGCCATCTTGCCGACTGCCGGTGAGAGCGAAGAATAATTCGCCCTCGCGGATCTGGCGCGAGTCGCACGCGCAGCCGCAGAGGCTGATGTCGTCGGCGCCTAGGATTTGGGCCTCGGGCAGCAGTCGTCGCAAACTTGGCAGACGCCCTAATTCGGGACAAACTTGCATCGACACTCGGCCTCCATGCCGGAAGATTTCGTCGGAAAGCGAGCATCCTGCCCGCCTCTGGGGGGCCGGGGTAACAAAGACCTGTTTACCGCCCCTAAAAAATCCAGTCGCGGGATTGTCTCGATTTTGGGGTACCTGTCAAGGTCGCATTTCCCGGGGCGGGGGCAGTAATGGATTTTGACGGTTTGGCGATGGGTTCCCAAGCCGGAGCTTGGGAACCAGGAAAA
>CAZNMP010000097.1:4096-8899 GCA_964573875.1 uncultured Planctomycetaceae bacterium
GGATTTTGACGGTTTGGCGATGGGTTCCCAAGCCGGAGCTTGGGAACCAGGAAAAAGCTTGGGAACCAGGAAAAAACGTGAAATGGGTTATTTATGTTCACAGTATGCGGCTGCACATAAACACAGCGGGCAAGCCCGCTCGCTTCACAGTTTATCTATTTTGACTATGGAAAATTATGGCGTCCTTTTTTGGTTGGGTTGGCCCATAGGTGGGGTTTTGCGATACGTCGAACAAAATTTTCGCTTGTCGTTGCAACCCTAATTACTATGGAAGGTTAGGACGATGAGCGGGGGCGATTGGCAGAAATTTGAAGTGTATCGGCGACAGAACGCCCTCGGATCGTTACGACTAGCGAGCGTTGAGCAAAAAGTAACCTGATTGCTACTTCCTAACCTCTAGCTTCTAACCTAACCCCTGACCCCTAACCCCTGACCTCTGCTCCCTGACATGGACCCGATACGGCATCAACAATTCGCCGAGCAGTTCATCCTGAACCAGGACAGGGTCTATGGCTATGTCGTGACGATGTTGCCCCATCGGCCGGACGCCGAGGATGTGTTTCAGCAGACCAGCCTGATTCTTTGGCAGAAGTGGGAGCAGTTCGACGCAACCCGGGATTTCGTGGCCTGGGCGTGCGGCATTGCCCATAACGAGGTTCGCAATTTTCTTCGCCGTCGGAATCATGATCGGGTGCTGTTGAGCGAAAAGATGATGGACGATTTGGCGGATCTGCGTGTTGAAACGCAGCCGGTTCTTGAGCAACGCCGCGAGGCGATGATCGATTGCGTGAAGAAGCTCGATTTTCTTTGCCGTGAGATGCTTGAACGGTGTTATGCGGCTGGAGCGTCGATGAAGGCGGTCGCCCGGCAGTTCCGCATGACGCCCAACGCGCTCTATCTGCGGCTGCGGCGCATTCGTCGCGACCTGTTGGAGTGCGTCGAACGAAGCTTGCTGGAAGATCCGGCCATCGAGGAGGATCGGCCATGAATCGCAATCCCATCAAGCTTCCGCCGGCGGATAGCGAGCTTGTCCGGCTTGTTGAGCTCATGTGTGACGGAGTAATTGCGCCCGCCGAACGCGACCGGCTGGAATCGCTGTTGGAAAACGACCGGGATGCCAAGTTGTTTTACATTGCCTATCTCGATCTGCACGCGCAGATGCAGTGGATGATGAGAGAGGAGTGTGTTGACGAAGAGGGGGCGGGGGTCAGGGGTCAGGGGGCAGAGGGAGTGGCTAGTGGCCAGTGGCTAGTGGCTAGTGAAGAGGAGTCAGGGATCAGGGGTCAGGGGTCAGATACTGCAAATCAGAAATCAGAAATTAGAAATCAGAAATCTCTAGCTCCCAACCTCCCGCCCCCCGTTTCAATTGTTCTCGACGATTCCTCGCTCTCCGCTCCTCTCTCCTCTCTCCCCTTCTATATCAGTCATCCGTTTGTCTTCTCGAACCTTTTCGCGCTGCTTGTGATTGGCATTGGCGCATTGGGGGCATGGTTTTATCAAGTTGACATCCCGCATCCGGTTGCACAATCCGGCGGGTCGAGCGTTACAAAGAATCGTTTGCCGGAAGCCGAGAAAATTGAGTTTGTTGGGCGCGTTACCGGCATGGTCGATGTGAAGTGGGCGGACATCAATACCTCGACCGAGACCGGCAACGGCGTTCCCCTTGGCCGCAAGTATGCGCTGTCTTCCGGCTTGATGGAAATTACTTACCACACGGGAGCGAAAGTCATCCTCCAAGGGCCCGCCACGTATGAAGTCGATTCCCGCGCCGGCGGTTTTCTCTCGATTGGCAAGCTCACGGCGCGACTGGAGAAAAAAGAGGTCGGGATTAGTGGGCCGGGGTCAGAGACGGCAAATCAGAAATCTTCACTATCCACTATCCACTATTCACTATTCACTATTAAGACTCCCACTGCCACTGTGACCGACCTAGGTACGGAGTTCGGTGTGAAAGTCGAGAAAGATCAGACTACTGAGGTAAGCGTGATTCGTGGCGCGGTGGAGACAGCTCGCATAGGACCAGACGGAATGCTGGGTGAGAAGCGACGTGTGGCAGCAGGTGAGGCTGTCATTTGCAAGCTGCAGAGGGCTGGCATTGCTGATGCCACTTTCCATCCAGAGTCGTTCCTACAGTCTCTTCCATCACCGATTGAAGACTCGGGTGAATTTACCGGGTTACCTTTGAGCAAACGATGGACGTTCGATACGCCCAATGCCGGCAACCGATGGAGCCTTGCGGCACGGCCGGGGTTTCTGCGGATAAAATTATACAATGCGTGGCAGGACGCATGGGAAGAACGCGGCACAGCACCCGTTTTATATACCAATTACCCTGCGGCGAAGGTGCGGTTTTCCATAGAAACATATGTCGATCTAGCTACGGGTAATAGAGGCGTTCCCTTAGAAGACACGTTGGGTGGATTAGTGATCTATGACGTGGCTCGTAACAATATCGCACTGAGTCTTGGATTAGCGCATCACGAGCCGTCATCCCTGCCATTGCGAGATATTGCAATGGAAAGTCGTGGAAAAGTATTAGTTCGAATGCCCGTAGAAACAGATTCGGCCTATTTGAAACTAGAGCGGGATGGTTCGATGTGGATAGCATATTACAGGGTGAAACCCGATGATATGTGGCATTTGGTGGATAAAGTGAATGAGTCACAATTTACCGATGGCCCGCCAGTCAGTTCCCGTATTGGATTGATTGCCAAATCATTCAACAAAACCAATCCAGGCGGTCCGGGGACGAATATCGACTTTGATTACTTTCGCATTCAAAGCCGTACAAGTAAGCAACCGAGTATTCAGTGACTATCGATCAGGAGATAATGTGAAGATGCCTGGAAACAAATAGATCGACGACCCCCGAGAGGTAACGGTGTATGAATAAAATGAGTGCCACGGAACTTGGGATAGGTTAGAAATTGCGCAAGACATACTGTTTTTTGGAAAGATGGGATGAGTCAACCTGTCCTTCCGGTCCTCAAAACGGGCCAATGGCCCAGGAGATTTGTCATGACTCGATTATTTTCTTTCTCAGTAGCTTTCTCCAGTATTTTGGTCATTAATTCGATTGTTTCGGCTGAGGTTCTGCATGTAGCCGACGAAACTACCACCGGGAGTGGGTGGAGGACCAATTCGGTAGCGAAGCCAAACGACATTGACAACAACAATGTGTATGGAAGCGACGGGTGGAAGTGGTTCGGATATGCCAACGCTGGACTTCCCTATGGGAGCGGTGGAATATCCTTGCCAGCGAGTGCAGCTAATGACAAGGAGTTGTTGCCATCCTACATTACGTCCATTACTTATAGTGGAAGCAAGGGCGTAAATCAGTGGGGAGCTGCAAATACTCCAAATATCTTTGCGTCCTTCGATGATCCACTGAACGTCGGGACAACCCGAAAAGGCTCGATAATATACGGCCCAGACGGTGGTGACATCACCATAACAATCGCGAGAATTGTCAACAGTCCAGCATTTCGATTGACAGCTTTCGTTAGCGACAATCTTGCAGGCTACTCCGAGGACATCACCATTAGCGATGGAACGGCTAGTGACGAGACAACGATTACTCCGGCAAAAAGCACGTCGCAATATTCGCTCTTCGATGTGTCTGCCGGTTCAAGTAATATCACAATAAGACTACATAATGCCACTGTTGACCAAGCGATGTTGACGGGGCTTGCTTTTGATCATTCACTACCAGAACCATCATCAATAGTATTGCTAAGTATTGGCCTATTGGGATTGCTGGCCTATGCTTGGCGAAAACGAAAATAGGTGATTTCGATAGTGGATGGTGGATGTACCGATGGCGTATGTCCCACCATTCACTGTCTAACATCCGGCTGTAATTCGACAAGTAACGTCCGTGAGACAGGCATCTGGAGCTAGATCAGGCCTATGAATCCGCCATCCATAATCCACTCGAAAACGGCTGCATTCACACTCGTTGAGTTGCTTGTTGTCATCACGATAATTGGCATTCTAATCTCGCTTTTACTGCCCGCAGTGCAGGCAGCGCGCGAAGCGGCACGTCGCATGCAGTGCAGTAACAACCTTAAGCAACTTGGGCTCGGCTGTCTGCAACATGAGACATCGTATGGTTTTTTTCCTAGTGGCGGCTGGGGATATAGATGGACCGGCGATGCTGATCGTGGCGCGGGTGAGAAGCAACCAGGGGGATGGATCTACAGCATCCTTCCTTTTATTGAGCAACAAGCCCTCTACATGCTTCCGTCCGATGGAGATCGCAAACACATATCCTCATCGCAACTTGCAGGAGGTGCGACTCTCCAGCAAACGCCGATTGCGACAATGAATTGCCCCAGCCGACGGCAATCCACTTTATTTCCATATCCATTGCTCAAAACATACGGAGGCAATTTTACGCCAATCAATTCCAACCAGCCCGCTATGATTGCTTTAGGTGATTATGCTGCAAATGCCGGTGACGATACCACTTCGGTTTATGGAGGTCCAGGACCTGCTGTTGGTCCTATCCCTGCAAGCACTGATCTCGACTTGTTGGAGGCATCAATCAACTGGAAAACACCTATAAGCGGTGTGGATTTCAGTCAGTTGACGGGCGTGATCTGTTTCCACAGCGTAGTACGCATCGCCTCCATTCGAGATGGAACCACAAACACGTATCTTATTGGAGAAAAATATCTATCTCCGGACAACTATGTTAACGGCCTAGAGCCCGGGGACGACGCAACGATGTACCAAGGCTGGGGCGACAATAATCGCTGGACTGCCGTGAACGGATCTCCATCTGACGCATATACGCCCAAA
>CAZNMP010000098.1:0-8767 GCA_964573875.1 uncultured Planctomycetaceae bacterium
CGCGGACGCGGCAGCCGAAACTTCCGTCCCCCGTCCCCAATCTCCCGCCCCCTCTCTTGCTGCGCAGCCAAACGAGCACGGTTCAAATTCGCGTGATGGAAAAGACCGCGCCGCCGGTGCGCATCATTTCATGTGGGCGCGTGTATCGGCCCGACACGGCCGACGCAACGCATTATCCGATGTTCCATCAGATCGAGGGCCTGTTGATCGACCGCCACGTGACGATGGCCGACCTGAAGAGCACGCTTCGATTGTTCGCCCGCAGCGCGTTCGCCCCGGACGTGCATATCCGTTTCCGCCCTTCGTTCTTCCCATTCACCGAGCCGAGCGTCGAAGTGGACATGAGTTGGCAAGGCGGTTGGATGGAGATGGGCGGCGCCGGCATGGTCGATCCCAACGTGCTTCGGGCTGTCGGCTACGATCCCGAGGAATACACCGGTTTCGCCTTCGGCCTCGGCATCGAGCGCATCTGCGCCCGCCGTCACAACATTACCGATATTCGTGAGCTTTATAAGAACGACGTAAGGTTTTTACATCAGTTTTAGAAAGAGGGATTAGGGATTAGGGATTAGGGATTAGAAAAAGTGGATTCGAGGAGTGGGTGATGGATGACAAGAACTTCCGCGGGTTGAAGGTTTGGCAGCTGGGGATGCAGTTGGCGGAAGATATTTATCACCTGTCACAACAGTTTCCAAAACATGAGGTTTATGGTCTTGGCAGCCAAATTCAACGGGCTGCTGTATCCATTCCCGCGAACATTGCCGAGGGGCATGCGATTGGATCCACCAAGGATTTTGCTCGTTTTCTGGGAATTGCCCAAGGTTCGCTCGCGGAACTGGAAACGCATTTAATGCTTGCTGAACGAATGAAGTATGGTAATCCCATTGAAATCCAATCTATTCTGGGCCGTTGCAGTGAGGAAGCAAGGATGTTGCGAGGGCTTCGGAAGAGTGTACGAAGCAGGATCAAGTGAGAAAACGAATTCATGTTATCCGAACGGATGATCCGAGCGGTATTGAAGCCTATTGGCACAAGCGGTTCGAGGCAAAGCGAAAGAACGGCGAGTGGTTTGAGCTTAATGCTGCGGATATTGCAGCGTTTAAACGTCACAAGTTCATGTGAGGCTTCTTTCCTAATCCCTAATCCCTAATCCCTAATCCCTAATCCCTCCCATGATAATTTCCTGGAATTGGCTGAAGCAGTATGTGCCGCTCGATATGCCGGTCGAAGAACTGACACGGCGGTTGATGATGGCCGGTCTGAATCACGAGTCTACCGAAGAGGTGGCCGGCGATTTGGCGATTGATTTGGAGGTGACCAGCAATCGGCCTGATTGCCTGGGACATCTCGGCATCGCGCGCGAAACGGCCGTGCTGTTCGGCCAGAAGCTGACCGTGCCTGCGGCTAATCCGAAGGAAGATCCGAAGACGCCGGTCGGCAAGCTGGTCAAGGTGCGGATCGAATGCCCCGATCTTTGTATGCGTTACACGGCTCGCGTCGTGCGCGGCGTGAAGATCGGCCCAAGCCCCAAGTGGATGGTTCGGCGCTTGGAAACAGTCGGCCAAACGTCGGTCAACAACGTGGTGGATATCAGCAACTATGTCATGTTGGAATGCGGCCAGCCGCTGCACACGTTCGATTTCGGCAAGCTCCAAGGCGGCGAGATCGTCGTCCGCCGTCCGTGTTCCGGCGAAACCATCGAGGCCATCGACCACAAGACCTACGCCCTCGGGCCTGAGATGTGCATGATTTGCGACACTCGCGATCCCGTGGCGATCGGCGGCGTGATGGGCGGCGCGCAGACCGAGATTTCCTCTTCCACGCGAGACGTGTTGGTCGAGGCAGCCGAGTTCGCCCCGGTTTCCATCCGCAACACGGCCCGGCAGTTGAATTTGCATAGCGATTCATCGTATCGTTTCGAGCGGATGGTTGATCCTGAAGGGCTTGATTGGGCCAGCCGGCGCTGCTGCGAGTTGATCCTCGAACTGGCCGGCGGCGAATTGGCCGCGGGCGTTGTCGATGTCGGCCAAGCGCCGCCTGTGCGCGAGCCGATCACCTTGCGTTTCTCGCAACTCAAGCGAATCCTCGGCATCGACGTGCCCGCCGACAGCGTGCATGAGATTTTGCTCGCGTTGGGCAACGAAGAGAGGTCAGGGGTCAGAGGTCAGGGGTCAGGGAAAGTGGCCGTTGAATCGAAGCCGAAATCCCCAAATCCCGAAATCCCCAAATCCCAAATTTCAGATCCTTCTTCCCTCACCGTCATCGCCCCCAGTTGGCGGCGCGATTTGACGCGCGAGATTGATTTGATCGAGGAAGTTGCACGCATCTACGGTTACGAGGCGATTCCCGAAGACGTGAGCGTGCCGATGGCCCCGTCGGCCAAACGGCGCGAGGATCGTGTGTTTGAAAAGATTCGCCACGCGCTGACGGCTTCCGGCATCGACGAGGCCATGACGTTGAGCGTGGTCGATGAAAAAACGTCGTCACTGCTCAGCCCTTGGACCGATGCCGAACCGTTGCGCAGCTCCATGCCGGTCATCCGCGGGGCCGATTACCTGCGGCGCAGCTTGATGCCAAGCCTTTTGGCTGCGCGGCGAACCAACGAGGCGCTTGCGAATACGGAAATCGAGCTGTTTGAGATTGCCAAGGTTTATCTGCCGCGCGTCGGCGAACTGCCTTCCGAGGAAATCATGCTGGCCATTACCAGTGGCCGCGACTATGCCGCGATCAAGGGCATCATCGAATCGTTGGCGGTGGAGCTGAAGATCAACGATCCTCTCGAAGCCGACGATGCCTGCATCGAGCTGTTTGATCCGTCGGCGTCCTGCCGGTTGAAATTCCGCGGCGAAGTGCTCGGCTACGTGGGCCGCCTCACGCCCGAATCGCTGCATCGGTTCGACTTGCGCGGCAATGCGGTCGTGGCCGAGATCAAGCTGAAATTATTGGTGGATGCCGCCGATTTGGTGCCGCGTTACGCGCCGCAATCGCCGTATCCTGCGGTCACGCGCGACCTGAATCTCGTGGTCGATGAATCGGTCCGCTGGGCCGATGTGGCCGCGACGGTTCGCCACAGCGGCGGCCCTCACTTCGAGTCGCTCGACTACTGCGATACCTATCGCGATGCCCAGCGGCTAGGCAGCGGCAAAAAGAGCTTGCTTTTTTCGATTGCCTTGCGTTCAGCCGACGGCACCTTGACCAGCCAGCAGGCCGACGAAGTCCGCGACCGCGTTGTGGCCGTCTGCCGCGAAAAACACGGGGCGGAACTGCGAGCCTAGGGGAGAAAATATCGAATGTCGAAATCGAAATGTCGCAATGTATTTGAATGCTAAAATTGAATGGCAAAGCTTCAAAAATATTTCAGCGACGAGCCGATTTTTCATTCCGATAGTCAACGTTTTTCTTCGGCATTTATCCTTTCGTCATTCGTCATTTCTTCGACATTTATATTTCGACATTCGTCATTCTAGCTTTCCACTCCCATGCCTATCACTTTCCAAGAAGCTCTCTCCCAAGGCGTGCTGGTCTTCGACGGCGCGATGGGCACCGAGCTGTACCGTCGCCATATTTTCACCAATCGTTGCTTCGACGAACTCTGCCTGTCGGATCCTAAACTGATTCGTCAGATCCATGCTGACTATCGCGACGCCGGGGCCGATGTGCTGACGACCAACACATTCGGCGCAAACCGTGCCGCACTCGCCAAGTTCGCGCTGGCTGAAAAGCTTGGCGATATCGTCCGGGCCGGCGCCCGTTTGGCGCGCGAGGTGGCCGACGCGGCCGATCGCGCGATGTTCGTGGCCGGTTCGGTCGGCCCCGTGCAGCTTCCGCCCCGGCAAGAGTCGCAGGCCGCCGATATGATCGTCGAACAGGCTGAATATCTGTTCGAGGGCGGCGCTGATTTCATCCTGTTTGAAACCCAGCCGAACCGCGCCACCATCGAACGGTGCGCGGCGGCGATGAGCCGGCTGCCGCAAGCCCCCTTCGTGCTTTCGTTCGCGATCACAGGCGCGGGCGAAACCGCCTCAGGCGAATCGGTCGAACGCATGCTCGCGCCATTGCCCGAAGGTTGTGCGCAACCAATCGCCTGGGGTCTGAATTGCGGCGCGGGCCCCGACGGACTTCTCGGCGCGATCGAGCAAGCGGTGCGCATCACCTCGTTGCCGTTGATCGTGCAGCCGAACGCCGGCATTCCGAAAGAAGTTGAAAATCGGCGGATCTATCTCTGCTCGCCCGAATACTTGGCCGAATACGCCAAGCGGTTCGTGGGTCTCGGCGCGTCGGCCGTCGGCGGCTGCTGCGGCACCACGCCCGATCATATCCGCGAGGTCGCGCTGGCCATCAAACCGCTACATCGCGCGAAAGTGCTGCCCGAAACCGCGCCGGCAGCGGGCGTCGAGCTGAAAACGCCCGCCCCCTTGGCCGAACGTTCGCAGCTTGGTGCCCGACTTGCCGCCGGCCAGTGGATTACCACCGTCGAACTCACGCCGCCGCGTGGCTACGACCTTCGTTCGACCATCGAAAAAGCGAAAACGCTGCACCAACGTGGCGTTTGTGCGATTAACATTCCCGACGGCCCTCGGGCCAGCGCGCGTCTTTCGCCCTTGATCACCGCCGAGCGGATTCTGCGCGAAGCCGAGATCGAGCCGATCCTGCATTTCTGCTGCCGCGATCGAAACTTGATCGGCATGCAAGCCGACCTGCTTGCCTGTGCGGCCTGCGGCGTCCGCAACATATTATTCGTTACCGGCGATCCGCCCAAGCTGGGTGACTACCCGCAAGCCACCGGCGTGTTCGACGCCGATTCCATCGGCATGGCCGGCGTCCAGCGGCGATTGAACGGCGGCGTGGACCTCGGCGGCCAGGCGATCAATCCGTCCACATTCGCGGTGATCGGCGTCGGGCTCGATCCCACGGCCCTCGACCAACGCCGCGAGTTGGATCGTTTCCGCCAGAAAGTCGAGGCCGGCGCGGAATTCGCGATTACGCAACCAGTTTTTGATCCCGATGCGTTGCTGCGCGTTCTCGACGAAGTCGGCAAGTACAACATTCCGATCATTGCCGGCATCTGGCCGCTGGTCAGCTATCGCAATGCGTCGTTCATGCGGAACGAAGTGCCCGGCGTGATTGTGCCCGATCGCGTGATGGAGCGGATGGCCGCCGTCGAAAGCCGCGAAGGCCAACTGGCCGTCGGCATCGAGATTGCCCGCGAATCCGTCGCCCGCGTGCGCAACCGCATCGCCGGCATTCAAGTCAGCGCCCCCTTCGGCAACATCGACGCCGCACTGGCCGTGATGGCGGAATAGCGGATACTCAGATATTCACGGTGCTGGAAACCGAACATCATGCCATGCTTATTGCGGACATGAGGCTCACAACGAAGTCTCTGGTGAGCGGCTTGGTTCTGCGATCATGTTGGTATTTTGGGGGCGTCCGCCAAAGATGGCATGGGTCATCTTATCAATGAACAGGATCCCCCAAAAATTACCATCAAAGACCATCAGGATAAAAAACGGCCATCCTAGAACTGCTGCGGTATGAACAATAAGACTGAAGACCAGTAAGCTGCAGAAGAATGCCAACAATACAAGATGTCCAATTACTAATGCCTTCCGTCCGCAACCTAGTCCAGCGAAAAAACCATAGATCTGGTAGCAGATGATCGCTATCAACCAGATTCCAAAACTACAGCCAATGAAAGCTAATCCCTCGCCAATTGCTCCGTCACCGGGTGGCATCTTTACCAAACGAACGGATTCCAACAGTGCAAGGCTTAGTATGGCCAGCAGGAAATTTAGGAAAAACGATGCTACTACAGCAAGAAGATGGGGTAGCAGTTTGAAGAATCGCTGTCCCAATACTCGGACTAGAAGATATTCAAACAGCAAAAATATTGCCAACCCCAAAGGCCAGAAGTTTCCTAATAATTTGTCCATTATAACAAATTCTCCGTCATAAGCTGGCAACCTCCGGTATCTTAGGCGACGAATATCTTCTTATATCACGCCAATATAACAGGTGTGTCGGATTACGGCACCATACCGTCTTTTCAAACAGGCTCTACTGTTCAGCGGAAATGGAGGTATAATGCAGTGATAAGGAACTGCTATACCAGATCATCCCATTGGTTTCAATTGCGTAAACTAGTCAGCCATGTTTCGGGATTATCTAATCCCTAATTTCTTCCATGAACCAACACGACATCGACCTCTGGCACATGCGGCGAGCTTTGGAACTGGCGGTTCGAGGGCAGGGGCTCGTTGAGCCGAATCCGATGGTCGGTTGTGTGATTGCTCAAGGCGCTGAGATCATCGGTGAAGGGTTTCATCGGCGCTTCGGCGGTCCCCATGCGGAAGTCGAGGCGTTGCGCATTGCCGGCGACCGGGCCAAAGGGGCCACGCTCTACGTCACGCTCGAGCCGTGTTGCCATCAGGGCAAAACACCACCTTGCACCAAGGCAGTGCTGGCCGCGGGCGTAGGTCGCGTCGTCGTGGCTCAACGCGATCCTTTCCCGCAGGTTCAAGGCGGCGGTGTCGCCGAACTTCAAGCGGCAGGCGTTGCCGTCGAAGTAGGGCTGCTGGAATCCGAAGCCCGGCGGCTCAATGCTCCCTATCTGAAACTTGTCGAAACCGGCCGGCCGTGGATCATCGCCAAGTGGGCGATGACGCTCGATGGAAAGATTGCTACGCACACTGGCGAAAGCCGCTGGATCTCCGGACCGGAGTCGCGGCAAATCGTTCATGCAATGCGCGGCTGCGTGGATGCGATCATGGTGGGACGCGGAACGGCTGCGAAAGATGATCCGCTGTTGACGGCTCGACCCGCCGGACCGCGTGCCGCGTTGCGCGTGGTGCTGGATACCAATGCTTCGCTTGCGAGCGAAAGCCAACTGGTCCGCACGGCGCGAGAAACGCCTGTGCTTGTTGCCGTGGGAACTGCATCCCCGGCGTCCGACCGCAAGCGGCTTGCCGACGCCGGGTGCGAGATATTCGTTTGCGAAGGCGAGAGATATGCCCAACGGCTCGACGCATTGTTGGACGAATTAGGACGGCGTCGATTGACCAACATATTGGTCGAGGGCGGCAGCCAACTGCTGGGCAGTTTGTTCGATGCTCGCGCCATCGACGAGGTTCACGTCTTCATCGCGCCCAAGATGATCGGCGGCGCCGCAGCCGGCACGGCTGTCGCCGGCTGCGGAGTCGCCGCGATGTCGGAAGCCTTGATGCTTGATGCGCCCGAAGTGCGTCAAGCAGGCAACGACACGTATATCACGGCCCGATGCTCTCGGGATGCTTCGCCAGGAAGTCGCGAGGACCGCGCGTCGTGTAATACGGATAGGTGACGGCGCCCGTCGCGGGGCCTGCGCAAGGTTGCTCGCGTTGGCATAGTTTGCAACCGCGGCCGCCGCATTCGCGGCAACAATCGCCTTGCTCTTCGTCACAAGAATCTTGGCACGACTTGCAGTTTTCCGGCGCCTGGGCGCAACTGCCGCCCATGCAAGCCCAAGGGCGATGCCCGTGCTTCGTTACGCAGCCGATCAAACTGGCCAGTAGTACCACCATCAACATCGAACAGATCATGCGTTTCATGGCCGACGATTCCTTATTTGCTCATGGTCATGCGAGGAGGCAGATAAATTGCGGGAATCCTGCCCCCGCCTTCATCTGACATCGGCCCGATAATCCCTAGAGTCCAGAAATTCGTCAGATCCGTTGTTTCTGGCAAGAAAGTCAGGGTCGGCTTAAGCGGAACGAGGCTTGTTGATTGCTAAATAGGCAAAACAGCATGACTTTGCGGGCAAGCTGTTGGTTTTTTGCTAAGCCATTGCCTGCCGATCTTCGGCCCTGTCGGCATATTGCCAAGACGCCAAGCGTACCGCCTTGGCAATATAGGGAAAGTTTGCGGGCGACGGCGAGCTTCTAGCATCACTCGCTGGAAAAACGAAACATAAAACGCCCCTCGGGCGCAACGTCGCCACTCAGATAAAAGTCCATCACGTCGCCGGGGTTTTGCAGATTGTCGGCCCATTTGAAATCCACGCCGAGGCGGCCCTGTCCTTCCGGCAAGCCAAGTGCCGCCCGGGGAATCGCCAAATGCAACTCGTTGCCCTCGGCGCGATAGTCCAGGGCGACAATCTTTTTCCATTGCCAACCGCTTTGGTTTTTCTCAAGCCAGGTTTTGCCGCCCTCGACCGAACGATTCACCACGAAGTCGCAGCCTTGCCAACCGGTCGCCGGATTTTGGTCGGCGTCGATCAACAACAACAGCCCCGCGGGATTGGTCCCGTTGGCCAGCGGCTGGCGCGTGCGGACATAGAAGTAAAGATTTTTGTCGTCGCGAGCCGTCTTCATCACGGCAAGATCATTGCGCCCGGTTCGATTGACGTAATGCAAACCGGATGTGCCGTCGAAGTCGCGCGGCGCGGTTTCGCCGAGGTGGTCGAGAAACGCCGGCCCCACATTGCGCCACTGCTCGAAACTGCCTTCGATCTTGATCGTTTGCGGCGCGGTCGCCTTGGGCAATGTCGGCGCGCCTTTGAAGCGGCGCACATTACCCGCCAGTTGCCAATAGTAGTTGTCGCCGTGTCCGCCACGCATCGGTTCGATGTCACGGCTGCATTCCTGACTGTATTGGTCGCAGAAAATGACCGGGTCGCCGGGGTTGCCCAATCGGGTCGCAATCCATTCGTTCCAGCCGGTGACCATCACGAAAGGAGCTTGCAACTCAAACGCCCGCTTCCATTGTTCCTGGAAATTGCCTCCCCAATTGA
>CAZNMP010000099.1:0-8758 GCA_964573875.1 uncultured Planctomycetaceae bacterium
AGGAACTTTCTCCACAACGGGTGGCACTTTTGTCAACGGTGGCGAACTCCAGATCAAGAGTGCTGGCACAGATCTTGGTAATACCAGCTACACGGTTGCCAGTGGCGCCAAACTTGTTTTTTCGCATAATGCTGATCAGACTAAGTTTACCAATCAATCGATTACCGGTGCGGGCGATGTGGAATTTCGCGGGCAGACGGATGGCTACTACAGTTTCAACGAAACCTATGGCTGGACTGGTACGCTTAGCTACACCGGCAAAACGATCGTCAACCTAAACTCAGGCAGCAGTTGGTGGCAAGGTGTTCTATGGCTGGAGAAAGATAATGTCTTCTCTAACAGCAGCGTTCTCGATATGCAGTCGGGGAAGGTATATATCCGCGGCAGCGAGGCAAGTGGCCAAACAACCGCCGGCCTGATGGGCAATAGCGGCACCTACATCACCACTGATAAGGATGTGCAAAAGGTTAATGTAAATGTGGCCTCGGGCGCAAGCTACACCTTCGCCGGCATCATCGGCGCTGATGGAACGGGCGTTGGCAACAACAACCTTGCACTGACCAAGCTCGGCGAGGGCACCCAAATCCTTACCGGAACGAACACCTATACCGGCGCAACTACCGTCAGCGCGGGCACATTGGTAGTGAATGGTTCCATTGCAGGAGCAGGCGGTGATGTGACCGTTGCCGGCGGTACGGTGGGCGGAAACGGATCGATCGCCCGCAACTTGATCATCCAAAGCGGCGGCAACGTGGCCCCGGGCACCTCGGTTGGCAACTTGACCATTGGCGGCAATGTTGATTTCAGCGGCACCTACCAATGGGAACTCGGCTCTCTGGTTGATAATGCCTCGGGCATTGCCGGCACGAATTGGGATTTGGTCTCCATGTCGCTCGGTTCGTTGTCGGGGACTGCTCCAAAAATTAACATTGCCGGAATTGATCCGAGCAGTGACGTTTTTTGGAAATCGTCCCATCTATGGAACATCGTAACCGGCATCGGGGCTAGCTCGCTCGATACGACCGGCGGCGATATCACCGGCTACGACAAACAGTACGGCTATTTCGACACCGTAGCGTCCGGCGATGGCACGGGCGGCATCCTCCAGTTGACCTGGACGCCCGTACCCGAACCGAGTTCGATTGTCATGATGGCTGCCGGCCTAATCGGCATGATCGCTTACGCCTGGCGAAAGCGTAAATAGCGAGTGAGGAACGCAATTGCGCGAAGACAAGGCCTAAAAACCTGCTTCGCGCCTTTGCGTCTTTGCGTGAGATAACAGAACGCTTTCTCACGCAAAGACGCCAAGGCGCAAAGATACCGACATATTATTTATTGGATGCCATCATGCTTCACGGAAATCAGAAATTCGAAATTATAGATTATAAATTCAGGGCTTTTACCCTCGTGGAACTCCTGGTCGTCATCACGATCATCGGTATTTTGATCTCGCTCTTGCTGCCGGCGGTCCAGTCGGCTCGCGAGGCGGCCAGACGCATCCAATGTGCGAACAATCTGAAACAACTCGGGTTGGCGATGATCGGCTACCATGAAGTCAATCAGATGTTGCCTTACCAGCGTTCTTTTGTGGCCTATGGCGGCGGCTCAATAAATACCAAGGGACCGGCGAACGAAAATCACCGCAGTTGGATCTTCGCCTGCTTGCCCTATATCGAACAACAAGGGCTCTACGATCAGATGGATATGAACCGCAGCGGCTTGGATAGCACGGTGAATGCTAATGGAGTGAGCAATCGCAGCATTTTACAGCAAAATCTGTCGATTGCACTATGTCCCTCCGACTCCATCTCACGCATTCCTTCGGTAAGCGCCGACGAGGCCTCGGCTTCTTCGACCGACCAAATGGAAGGCTGGGAATCCGCGGGCATTGCTTTAGGAAGGACAAATTATTCCTGCAATTCCGGCGACCATGTCAGCGCCGGCCTTGGCTCGGGCGATACGAATCTTGACTGCGGTCAATACAATGGCGATCCTTTCCCTTCGGGAGTGATGCGAGGTGTCATCAGCCGCAGCGGCTGGAGCGCGAATTTCGCGCAAATTCGTGATGGACTCTCCAACACATTCATCGCAGGCGAATGCATCGGGGCTTGGTGCAAGTGGCAGGATTGGGGATTCCAAAATCAGGCCTGCACGGCCTTCCCCATCAATCACTACCATCCCACGTTGGAAACCTATAGTCGCAGCCTTAGCCCTTGTCACTGCCGGACATTCCGAAGCTTCCATTCCGGAGGAGCCCAGTTTGTCTTTGGCGATGGTGCCGTGCGTTTTATTTCGGAAGGCATTGATTTCGATACATACCGTGCCTTGGCTTCACGCAGCGGCGGTGAAACCGTATCTGGAGATGCATTCTAATGAAACGAATCTGTTGGGCATTCCTTATTGGCTGCGCAGTTGTTCTGCCGTTCTGCGGTTGCGGAAAATCCGGCGCAAAGACCACGCCCATCGCTGGTCGGATCACGTTGAGCGGCGGAGCATGGCCCAAGGCCGGTAGTTTGTCCTTTCATCCGCTTGAAGCGCCGGCAGGTTTGCCTAAAATTCCCGGCAGCGCTGATTTTCTGCCCGACGGTTCATTTACGGCAAGCACCTTTAAGTCGAACGATGGTTTGGCTCCGGGCCGCTATCGTGTAACCGTCGACTGTTGGGAGCAGCGACCGTTGGACGGCCAGCCAGGCAAGAATTGTTATGTTCCCGAAAGATACCGCAATCTCAAAACAACGCCGCTGGAACTGACCGTTGCCTCCGGCACGAAACAAACCGACGTTTCGTTCGATATTGTGCCTACGACCAAAGGCAAATAGTCCCGAGCGTAGGATAATACAAGGCGCGTTGTCGTCTTCAACGCGATCCGGGGACGCCCGAGGATCTCCAAGCATGGTTTTTCAATCGTTCATTTTCACCATCGCTTCATTACGACGACCGATTCGGCAATATTCTACAAAGTATCACCAATATTCTCCTTGACCAAAACTATTTCCAAAGTCAAGATGACAAGAGGATTGAAACAACGAGTCCTAGCACTTCCATGAAACCACCGACCACCGTTGCATCAGCAGAAAAGGCGTCATCATGCGGCTGATTCTTTCCGTAGGTTCTTTCCTTCTAACTTCCTGCATCGCTCTTCAAGCTTCACCGGCACTCTTGGCGGCCGATGCACCCAGCACGGCGACGAATGCGGCCGATTGCGATGCCTTGTTCGCGCGCAAGAATCTGGTTGCTTGGTGCATCGTGCCCTTTGATGCCAAAAAACGCGGGCCACAAGCCAGGGCGGAGATGCTTCAGCGTCTAGGTTTCAGCAATCTGGCCTACGATTGGCGCGATGAACACGTTCCAACGTTTGAGGAAGAAATCCTGCAGACCAAAAAGCACGGCATCGAGATCATGGCATTTTGGGGTATGCACAACAACTTTGTCCCCCTTGTGCGCAAGTATGGTCTCAAGCCGCAATTTTGGGTCATCGCCGGCAGTCCCCAAAATGGAACAAACGAAGAAAAAATTGCCCAAGCAGCCGAAAACTTGATGCCCATCGTCAACCAGACTCGCGAGTTGGGTGGCAAACTTGCCTTGTACAATCACGGCGGTTGGCCTGGCGAGCCCGACAACATGGTCGCAATCGTCAAGTATCTTCGCGAGCGAAAAAACGCGGATCATGTCGGAATCGTCTACAATCTGCATCATGGTCATGGGCATTTGACCGACTTCCCCGAGGCCCTCGCCCGGATGAAACCGTATCTGTTCTGCCTGAATCTTAACGGCATGATTCAAGACGGCGAAGCAAAAGGAAAAAAGATATTGCCCTTGGGCCAGGGAGACCTGGACCTCGGATTGCTTAAAACCATCGTGGCTAGCGGATACCGCGGGCCTATCGGAATTCTCAACCACACCGACGCAGATGCCGAAGGGCGATTGCAAGACAATCTGGACGGATTGGATTGGCTGGTCGCACAACTGAAAGGTCAACCGGCTGGCCCAAAGCCCGTGCCGCGCACATGGAAAGCACAATAGGACAACATACTTTGGATATCAATCAATAACTTGGAGAACAACCATGCGTTCAAAGCGCAATCATGTTTCCCGGCGTGATTTTATTCGCGACACCGCAATCATGGCCGCCGGCACGGCCGTGGCCGGCACGGTTTTGCAATCACATCCCAATATCGTCGCCGCCGGCGCGGCGGACGTCCCGCCCGAGGTGAAAAACACACGCAGCTACAACCCCAATATGGAATATCGCCGGCTCGGCAAGACCGGCATCTGGGCGTCGGCCATTTGTCTGGGCGGACACTGGAAACGCGTGGATAAAATCATCGGCGCGAAGAACGAAATCAATCCGTATGTGGGTCCTGCCGATGGATCGTCGGAGATGGGAGCATTCTTGCGTAATCGCTACGAGGTGGTTTCGCGCTGCATCGAAGTCGGCATCAATTTGATCGACTTCGCCGGCGACTCGGAGCCGGAAACCTATTGCAAGGTGCTCAAAGACCGCCGCGACAAAATGTATTTGGCCTATTCTCATCCGGCCAGTGAGTTGCGCGTGCCGGAAAATCGCACAAAAGAAAAACTCCTCGAACTGTTCAAGGCGGGCCTCAAGCGGTGCAAGTTGGAATACGCCGACATTTGGCGGCTCATGGCACTCGAGCGCGGCGGATCGCATAGCCAAGCTGACGTGGAAGCCATGATCGCCGCATTGGATGCCGCCAAAAAAGAAGGGCTTTGCCGCTTCACCGGCATGTCAACCCACGATCGTCCCTGGTCCAAAAAACTCATCGAAACCTATCCCGATACGATTCAAGTCTTGGTGACGCCGTATACGGCCACATCGAAGGAACTTCCGGTCGGAAGTATGTTCGAGGCGCTCAAGAAGTATGACGTAGGCATGTTGGGCATCAAGCCGTTCGCCAGCAATGCGATTTTCAAAGGCGATGGTTCGCCGACCAGTCCGCATGTCGAAGAGGACAACCTCAAGGCTCGCACGGCGATTCGCAACATCCTTTGCAACCCGGCGGTCACGGCTCCGATTCCCGGGCTGATCAGTGTAGCGCAGGTCGACAACATGGCCGCCGCCGTGCGCGAGCGCCGCGAATTGGATTCGAAGGAAAAGGCCCAGCTCAAGCAATGGGGTAAAGAGATGTGGGCCAATTTGCCCGCCGACTACGAGTGGCTGCGCGATTGGGAGTATGTCTGATGCGTGATTATCAACGAACGGCTTTGACGGCAACCTTTGTATGCGGCGTCGCGGCAATCGTGCTGTTCCTGGCGTTTCCGACGCCGATACCCGCCGAGGATCCGAAAACCCCCGGCAAGGCCGCCGTTGTCGAAGAAGTTGAACCGGCCGACAACTCCTATTGCCTCGTGTGCCACTTGAACTACGAGCACGAAAAGCTCGTCAAACAGCACATCAAGCCCGGGGTCGGCTGCGCGAAATGTCACGGCGATTCGGAGAAACACAGCGGCGACGAGGACGGCCTGACGCCGCCCGACAAAATGTTCGCCTCGTCCGAGGTGGATGCGTTTTGCATGACATGCCATCCCAAAGACAAAGTGCTTGAAAAGGACAAGCAGAAGAAGACGGAATACCACAAGGAAGTGTTTGACCCCAAGGCGGAAGAGCACCTGGTTTGCACGGAATGCCACGGTGAGAACCACAAGATGGCGGTCCGCACGCGCCACTGGGATAAGAAAACGCGAAAGTTGATTAAGGACGATGGTGTTCGGATGATGTACAAAGACTCTCCCGCTACCGAAGGCGTGAAAGCCAATGAAAAGAAAACCAAGTAACTGCAATTTCATTTTATTCGCGGCAATCGCCAACAGTCCTCATGAAACGCAACCCGGAAATATCGCGACCGCACGTAGCCTTGCTCGTCGAGACATCGTTGATCTCGGGCCGAGAAATTTTGCGGGGTATTTCGCGATACGTGCATGAACACGGCCCTTGGGCGATTTACCACGAGCCGCGCAGCCTAGAGGCTGCCGCGCCGGCGTGGCTGAAAACATGGCAAGGCGACGGGATTATCGTCCGTCTCCAGCATCACCATGTTGCCGAAGCCGTGCAGCATACCGGTCTGCCGGCAGTCGATGTGTTAGGGGTGGCTCGCAGCAGTCGCATTCCGCTCGTTCATGTCGACAACGAGGCAATCGGTCGAATGGCCGCCGAGCATTTGCTCGAACGTGGATTGCGGAGTTTCGGCTATTGCGGTTTCGCCGAGATGAATTGGGCCGAACAACGAAGGACGACTTTCGAGCAAACCATCGCGGCGGCAGGCTGCAAGTGCCGATATTTTCGGCTTCCTTTAAATACCCGATCCGATTCATCCTGGGAAACCCAACAAGAGCGTTTGGCCGCCTGGATACAACGCTTGCCCAAGCCGGTCGGCATCATGGCATGTTACGATCCCGTGGGCCAGAAGATATTAGAAGCTTGTCGGCGCGCGCAAGTGGCCGTGCCCGAACAAGCCGCCGTCGTGGGTGTGGATAATGACGAAACGGTTTGCGAAGTCTGCAATCCGCCGTTATCGAGCGTAATCGCCAACCATGCCCAGGTGGGTTACGAGGCGGCCGCATTGTTGGATAGCCTCATGCACGGCGGCCGGAAGCCGAAACAACCGCAATGGATCGATCCGGCCGGCGTGGCCGTGCGTCATTCCAGCGATATTTTAGCGATACCGGATGAAGACGTCGTTGCGGCGTTGACGTTGATCCATGATAAAGCCTGCGAAGGATTGACTGTTCGCGAAGTCGTCGCCCATGTTTCGATTTCGCATAGCACGTTGAAAGAACGGTTCCGGCGAATCTTGGGACGCACAATTCGCGACGAAATGATACGAACGCAATTGAAACAAGCCCAGCATTTGTTATCGACGACCGATTTACCGTTGCGCACGGTCGCCGTGAAAACCGGATTCCGTCATCAAGAATACATGGGCGCTGTATTTCAAAGCCGTTTGGGAAAAACGCCCGGCCAATTTCGCAAAGAAGCACAAGTTCAAGGAAAGTGATTCATGAAAGCTCGTCTAACGCCCGTTTACTTCGATCCTGGTCGAGACGGCGATTTTGATAAACAGCTTGCCGCCGTCAAAACGCTCTTGGCCGACCAAGCCGAGTTGCTTCCGGCGGTTCCGTTGGGCGCCGAACTGCCACAGTCCGACGCCGTCCTCTTTCCGCAATTGCTCGGCGAAGCCTATCGCAGCGTGGAAAAATTCCGCGCCATTGAACGACCAATCCTCGTGGTAACATCGCAGTTCGGCACGCTTTCGATGTGGGATTGGGAGATCATGTGCTACTTGAAGTCGCACGGAATCGACACGATCGCGCCGTCTAATTTATTCCAGGCACAAAGCGTATGCCGTGCCTTGGCCGTAAAACGCGAATTAAGCGGAGTTAAATTTCTGGTCTATCAGGACAACCCGGGGGATGGCTTTCAGGCAAGCATCTTCAAGCGGTTCTATTGGTGGGAAGACGAATGCAGCCAACGAATTCGCGACAACTACGGCATCGAGGTCGTGAAGAAAAGTTTTCGCGATCTTGGCGCGCGTGCGCAAGCAATCTCGGATGCACAAGCCGACGAAGCTTGGGCGAACCGGCGGATTGCCGTTGACAATCTACAGGGAAAGCCAATCCGCAGCGCCGTTAAGATCTATCTGGCGTTAAAACAAGATTTGGATTCCGATCCATCGATTCGCGGCGTAGGGATCAATTGCCTCAATGAGTCGCATTTTTCCGACACCACGCCATGTTTGGCCTATTCGATGCTTCACGGCGAGCGTGAGTTGGTCTGGGGATGCGAGGCCGATACGATGTCGATGTTGACCCAGTATTTATTCCAGCATAGCCTTGGCAAGCCGCTGATGATGACGAATCTTTATCCTTTTCTGCTGGGCGATGCCGCCTTAAAGCATGAGCGGATCGAACGATTTCCAGAGGCCGAACAGCCGGAAAACCATATCTTAGCGGCCCACTGCGGTTATTTCGGGATGCTGCCCGCCGGCTATGCATCGCAATGGACGTTGCGGCCCAAGGTGCTCGGCATTGTGAACGATAACGCCACGGCCATCGATGCCCGATTGCCCGCCGGCGAGGTGACGCTGGTCAAGCTGCATCCTACCATGCGTGATTTATCGGTTGCCGAGGGTGAGTTGACCGGCTATGCCCAATACGCCGATTCCGATTGCCGGAACGGCGGCGTCATCCGCGTGCGCGACGGACGAAAACTGGTGGGCACGCTTTGTTCGCACCATTTCATCATTACATCCGGGCACAACATGGCCGACATCCGTCTGCTGGGCAAAGTCTTCGATTGGAATATCCTAGAGAACTAAACGGAGTTGCGTTCCATGAAAGTCGGCATCGATAGCTACTGTTACCATCGCTATTTCGGCGAGATATATCCCGACCAAAAAGATCCGGGCGTTCGGTGGAGCTTTCTCGATTTCATCCATCGCGCTTGCGAATTAGGAGTCGATGGCGTTTCGCTGGAATCTTGTTTTTTTGAGAGTTTAGAGCCGGCCTACTTGTCGGACATGAAAAGCGTGCTGGACGACCGCAAACTCGAACGAGTTTTGGCCTGGGGACATCCCGACGGACTCGAAGCAGGTCGAAACCAACAGGCTTGGCGTGAAATGAACGCCTTGATCCCGAACGCGCAGCAGATGGGCGCCAAGATCATGCGCATCGTGGCCTCGTCGTTGATGTTTCGGAATGAGCCCCACGAACCGCAGATCGAGGCAATCGTTCGGATGCT